>NZ_WJEB01000019.1:0-124221 GCF_010994085.1 Gracilibacillus saliphilus
TAACAATATTTTCGATGAATAACGGAATAGATGTCCACTGCTTCTTCAAAAACGGCATTTATGACACAAATAACGGAACAAATGTCCACTTCAAATCGGATTTATCCGGGGGAACCTTCACGGAACCAAAGACGCTCAGTCCTAATGACTTTACCGTTTCTCTAGCATCCATTATGAAATACTTGAACACCTTGACCACCACTCCGTCTGCCTACTTCGTTTAATGCAATCATTGCACTGATTTTAAACTTGTAAGATATTAAAAAAGAGTACCCGCTGGATACTCTTTTACGCTTTTTGTTTTTCTTTATCTTTTTTGATCTGTTTACTCCGAAGCTGTCCACATGCTGCATCAATATCTGTACCGTGTTCAACACGGACACCACAGTTGATGCCATTTTCCAATAATACTTGATAGAAATCTAAAATCGCTTTTTTCTCGCTTCGATCATATTGATTGTGTTCATCAACAGGATTATATGGAATTAAATTGACATAGGACAAATGACGTTTGTCTTTTAACAAAGACACTAATTGTTCTGCTTCTTTTTTATGATCATTGACATCTTTAAGCAAAATATATTCGAAAGTAATGCGGCGGTTGGTTTTTTCTAAATAATAATCGATTGCCGGCATTAATTTCTCTAATGGAAAAGCTTTATTAATTTTCATAATTTTTGTTCGCAACTCATTATTAGGAGCGTGTAGGGAAAGTGCCAAGTTCACTTGTAAATTCTCATCTGCAAAATCATAAATACGTTTAGCTAATCCACTTGTTGAAACGGTAATATGTCTTGCACCAATAGAAAGCCCTTCCTGGTCGTTTACAATTCGTAAAAAATCCATCGTATTATCATAATTATCAAATGGTTCACCGATCCCCATGACTACAATATGACTTACCCGTTCATCTTTCCCTTTAGCATCCAAGTGTTTTTGCACATTCATAATTTGTTCAACGATTTCGCCGGCAGATAGATCACGATTCTTCGTTAATAAACCACTCGCACAAAACGAACAGCCAATATTACATCCAACTTGTGTCGTCACACAAACTGAATAACCATAACTAAATTTCATTAATACTGTTTCAATTAAATTACCATCGGAAAGCTTAAACAAGAACTTAATCGTTCCATCTTTCGATTCCTGTTTAATTTCCTGTTCTAATGTACCTAAATGGAAGTTTTCCTCTAATACCAGTTGACAATCTTTATTTAAATTATACATTTCTGCAAATGTATTCACTCTTTTTTTATACAACCAATTCCAAACTTGTTTTGCGCGGAATTTTTTTTGACCATGTTCTATTAACCATTCTTGCAATTGATCAAATGTCAATGAATAAATCGAGCTTTTCATCCAAATCCCTCATTTCCATAATAGCTCTAGTTTCCATCATTACATCATACTAAATTTCCGTAACAATAACAAGGTCATTTTCGTCTAACAAGGTCTAGGTAAAGATGGACGATAAGTAATAGAATGCCAAATCCCCATGTAATCCACGCCGGAAAAATAAATACATGAGAAATATTTTTTAGGAAAGGTATCGCTAGTGCCTCTGATAACTGATAAGTAGATGTTGTATACATCGCAAGCGGGAACACCATTCCCCACATCTGATAATCATAATTAATCGGAAAACGATGGACAATATAACGCCAATACATCAAGATAACTAACAATGGAATCCACCATGTACCCGTTACCCAGAAAAACAATGTGAAACCTTTAATAAATGACACGAATTGCTCAACTAAAGGTGAACCGACTGCATTGATAATAATTAAGGAACCAGCAAGTGTTGTAATGGCGACTGCTCCCATATTAATCCAATAAGGAGGTGTTAAGGATGCATGCTTTAAATGCAAAAAAGTAAAACGATAAAATATTAACGTTATGATACTTAAATACAACATACAACCTAAAAAAAACATAGATAATGTAAAAAAGTTGATAAATTCAATTAATACTTGATTTTCATAAAACGGGATCAATAACACCCCTAATATAGCAACCGATTGGGTAGCAACGGTCGCAATTAACCATGCTCCATTAATTCCTTCTGCCAGTGTTGGTTTATCATCTCTAATTGTAACTGCAGTAAAAAATGCATACATGATAACAACCCATAAAACGATGGAACACATCCACAGAATAAATGCAACACTGTACTTTTCCTCAAGAATAACAAGCTGACTGCCAAAAACATTAGTCCCTGCTACCAAAGTAAAGAAACCTGGCCCCTTTAAATGACTTGTTAAATCTTCTTTAACATTCTTAAAATAAAAAATGACCCTTATAATGGTTAAAATAGTTATCACTGTATAAAAAATCATATTACAAAATAAGAGCACCTGACTTATTTTTATAAACCCAAGTAGATGTGAAGCAATTGATAATGCACCTGTTGCCATAACTAATGCAAAATATCCAGTAAATAAATGTTTAATCTTTTCTTTTAAAACTGACATTTCGTCAACTCCTAACTAGATCCTTTCAATAAATGACTTATCACCTCTGAGCTTTGTTGCCGTGATAAACATCACAGATGATGAGTTGACAGCACCTTACAATGATATGAAAAGGGTAAAGGGATGAATTCATAATGCAACAAAATAAGAAAGCCGCCCATCATGATTCCAATATTACACAATCATTAAAATATATTGGGGTGGACACCATTTTTGGCTCTGTGTTTCAGTCATTATTGTTAAAGCATGACAAAGATATCGTACACCAACAATTAACACATGAGCAATCGATTATTCATGCAGCAGATGGTTACGCTCGTGCTACCGGCAGAACCGGTGTTGCCTTTATTACAACAGATTTCGGGATAACCAATGCAATAACCGGGATAGCAACTGCCCAATTGGATAGCGTACCACTATTAGTCTTTATTCAAAAAACAAATACACAAGATGAGTGCTTGGACATTGAAACAATGACCAAACCTTTATGTAAACATTACTTTCAGATCGAACACCCAGAAGATTTTCCATCTATCATTAGGGCTGCGGAACAAATTGCAAGTAGTGGACGGAAAGGTACAGTTATTATTGTACTGTCTAATCAATTAATAGAACAACTCGATTCACAACCGGTTCACTCTCGAGAGCTCTACACTACCGAGAAGGCACTTCCATCCATCCCTCTACCACAACTTAATAAAGCAGTCCAGCAAATTAAAAGAGCTGAAAAACCACTTTTATTAATTGGTGGTGGTGTGATTAGTTCAGGATCCACTCATATTCTCGAAACGTTTATCAATCAAACAAACATTCCTTTCACAAGCACATTAATGGGATTAGGTGCCATCGATGTGAATCATCCACTGCATTTAGGAATGGTGGGTATGCATGGTACCTTCGCTGCTAATCGTGCCGTACATCGTTGTGATTTACTTATTTGCTTAGGAGTACGCTTTAGTGATCGAATTACAGGGAAACCGAAGGGCTTTTCACCACATTCACTTAAAATCCAAGTAGATATTGATCCAGCTGAAGTGAACAAAAACATTCATGTTGATATTCCTATTATTAGTGATATTAAACCTGTTCTAACTGCTTTCACAAATCAATTAAACAGCACTAATTGCAACCTTTGGCTTAACGAAGTGTTGAACTGGAACAAAAATTCACCACAGTTTTCAGCTTCTACCAGCAAATTAAAACCCGATGATATTATTCGAATAATAGATCAATATGCTGGTAAAAATACTATCGTAGCCACTGATGTCGGTCAGCATCAAATGTGGACCGCATTGCATTATCCATTCCGCCGTCCACGTCAATTATTAACCTCTGGCGGCTTTGGAACAATGGGCTACGGACTACCAGCTGCTATTGGCGCCGCAGTAGGCAAAAAAGAGCAAACTGTTATATGTTTCACTGGTGATGGCAGTATTCAAATGAATATTCAGGAGCTCTACCATGTCGCACGTCATAACCTAAACATTAAAATAATTATATTACGAAACGGTTATTTAGGTATGGTGCGGCAATGGCAGCAACTATTTTATAAAAGTAAATATTCTCAGGTGAAAATTTGTTCCCCAAATTTTCTTACCTTTGCAGAAAGTTTTGGTGTCAAAGGGTACCGTGCATCAAATAAAACAGAAGCAGAATCAATCATTAGTCAAGCTTTTGCGTCAAAGCAGCCGGCAGTTTTAGACTTTCTTATTGAAGAAGAAGTGAATGTCTATCCGATTGTGCCACCTGGTGGAAATAATACAGATGCCATACATGGACCTGAACAAAATCAGCGAAAAAAGTAAAAACGAAAATATTTAAACATTGACTTGCAATTTCGATTTTATCTTGCTATAATTGCCTTAGCTATTTTGTTCGATGACACCTTCAAGTATCGTAACGTAAAGTTTTCGTTTTGAGGCAAGAGCAAGAATAGTAATACAATTGTGTGAACGGTTCACACTAGGAGGAAAAGAAATATGGTACAAGGTACAGTAAAATGGTTTAACGCAGACAAAGGTTTTGGATTTATCGAAGTAGAAGGACAAGACGACGTATTCGTACACTTCTCTGCTATCCAAGGCGAAGGCTTTAAAACACTTGAAGAAGGTCAAAGCGTAACTTTCGATATCGAAGAAGGTAACCGTGGACCACAAGCAGCTAACGTAGTAAAAAACTAATTTAGTGCTTAACAAAAAACCGCTTATGCTTTTTAGCATAAGCGGTTTTTTTATGTGAGATAAGAAAGAATATAACCATTGGTATCACAACTTTTTTATGAAAGTATGATAAGAAAATGCCATATCTTGGACTTTCACAGATAACCCAAGTTGCCAGGTCTGACATATGTTGTAGAGCAAATTTTAACGAAGGCCGTCCACTTCAACTTCTGTAGGAATCGTTAGACCTGAAGATCCACTTTTTCGAGTGGGTTTTGCTCGAAAAAGTTAGCTGTAGGACACACCCCACGGAAAGGGAAGTGGGCAGCCGCAGTGGTTGTCATACGGTCTATATATTTCATAATGTCTACTAAACGGGTTGCAGATCAACTTATCATTTAGTGATAAAGATTGAGCAGGTTGGCCTGGTTTTTCTTATAAAATTAACTCCTTCAGTATCACTACATGATTATACTGCTGCTCTTTCGCAGCAAACACTAATGTAATGTTATGCTCATACTCCTGATCATAAGTACGCAATTGATCTAGTGCTTCCTGTTTTTCTGCATCATGTTCTAATTCTTTTAAATATAACTGCTTAAACCGCTCAAATTTAGCAGGATCATGATCAAACCATTTTCTTAACTTAGGTGAAGGACCAACTTCTTTTAACCACATATCTATCTGTGCTCTTTCTTTTGAAACCCCGCGTGGCCAAACACGGTCAACAAGAATGCGAAAACCATCTTCATGACTCGCTTCATCATATATACGCTTTAGTTGAATGGAAATCACCCCTAGGCAAATTATTAGACCTTTGCTCCTTTTGAGCGTATCATTTCTTACATGCTCAAGTAAAACAAGGAGTGATCACATGGGAAATGCATTCTCCAATGTTAAATTTTCGATATTAGACTTAGCACCTGTCTTACATGGACATGATGCTACATTATCTTTTCAAAATAGTGCCGATTTAGCACAGTACGTGGAAAAATTGGGATACCACCGCTACTGGTTGGCGGAACATCATAATATGCCTGGTATTGCAAGTTCAGCTACATCACTCGTAATTAGTCATATAGCTAGCCACACCGAGAAAATCCGTGTAGGTGCTGGAGGCATTATGCTTCCCAATCATGCACCATTAGTTATTGCCGAACAATTTGGAACTCTCGATGCATTATATCCGGATAGGATTGATTTAGGATTAGGACGAGCACCCGGCAGTGACCAAGCAACTGCTCATGCTTTAAGACGGACGTTAAACAGTAGCCCGGAAGATTTTCCAAGTCAGGTAGAAGAATTAGAAGCCTATTTTGCAGGTGCGGCTCGGGTAAAAGCAGTACCTGGCCAAGGAGCAAATGTGCCGTTATGGCTACTGGGCTCAAGTGACTTCAGTGCTCGACTTGCAGCTGAAAAAGGACTACCATTTGCATTCGCAAGCCATTTTTCACCTGATTATACATTACCAGCATTACGATTGTATCGAGATCGTTTCACACCTTCAAATCAACTAAGTAAGCCACAAGCCATGGTTGGTGTAAACATTATAGCTGCTGAAACGACTGAAAAAGCAAAATGGTTAGCTACTTCTCAACAACAGCAATTCTTGTCCATGATACGCGGAAAACCATCTCAACTGATGCCACCTATTGATGATATTGATCAAGAGTGGACAATTTATGAAAAAGCATCAGTAGAAAAATCTGTAAATAGCAAATCAACTATTGTGGGAGATAAAGATGTAGTAAGGGAAAAATTAGCTTCATTTATTGAAGAAACAGAAGCAGATGAAGTGATAGTTAATTCTCAAATTTATGATCATGAAGAACGTAAAAATTCTTATCAAATCGTTTCAGATCTTGTTCACGCATAATAACGATAAAGTGCACTACACATGTACCCTTGATCTAATGGACGTGTGTAGTGCTTTTTCATACTTATCCTCTTTCTATTGGTAACCATGCTAGCACTTCTTGAATCTTTGCATCCCAGTATCCCCACTCATGAGCTCCCTCTGAGAAAGTATGTACTAGCGGAAGATTATTCGCTTCAGCAAATTGAAAAAATTTCTGGTTGTCCTCCCACAGAAAATCCTCTGTTCCACACGCTTGAAATAATTGTGGTAATTGTTGATCATTCTTTAGCAAATTGTTTATAACAAAAAATAAATCATGATCTGTCCCCTGGAGACCTTGCTCCCCATATACATGAAATAGTGCATTACCAATGGGATCATCTTGCTCACGATCTTTTACAATGTGTGTGGCAATATCCAATACACCTGACAAACTTGCCGCTGCCGTAAATTGTTCCGGTTTACGCAATGCCCACTTAAAAGCACCATATCCTCCCATTGATAAGCCTGCTACAAAATTATCCTCTCTCTTTGCAGATAACGGAAAAAAGGATCGAGCAATTCGTGGCAGTTCTTCAGAAATGAAGGTCCAGTACTTTTTGCCGTACTGCATATCTGTATAAAAGCTATGATCGACTTGAGGCATAACGACCGCAATCCCATATTCCGCTGCATATCTTTCGATCGATGTCCGTCTCGTCCAGATTGTATGATCATCACTAAAACCGTGTAACAAATACAAAACTGGGACCTTTCCGTCTGATCGATTATTTTTAAGTCCAATTTGTGTCGTGGTTTCTTCCGGTAAGATCACCGTCATCGATGTACTAATCGTTAATACCTCTGAGAAAAAGTCGCATTTGATCAGTGCCATATAAATTCCTCCTTACAAAAGTGCGCCATAAATGACATTACGGATTCTTGGTTGATGATAAAACTCAAAGTTTGGCAGCATTTGCTGCATATAAACCGCCGAAAGTTTTTCTTTTGGATCAATAAATACATATGTACCTGCCAAACCTGACCAACCAAACTCACCGATGGAACTATTACTTCCTCCTCTAGTCTGATCGATCATCACTCGTACACCTAAGCCATAACCATAACCATTTTCATCATTCCAGCCTAACTCTGGCAGCAGCTCATCTGGTAAATGATTTTGTGCCATTAACTCAATCGTATGCTTGCTTAGAATCGTTACATGATTGATGGTTCCACCTAATGCTAAGCAGTGAGCAAATTTTTGATAGTCTTCCAAAGTAGAATGAAGCCCTGCGCCACCACTCTCAAAAACAGCGATCGGTTCCGCATAACTATCTAATTTTGTATTCTTTACTAGTTCACCAGTTTCTTTTCGATCATATAAAGTTGCTAATCGATGTTTCTTAGCAAGCGGGACGTTAAAGAAAGTATCCTGCATACCTAACGGCTGAAAAATGTTTTCAGCTAAGTATTCTCCAAATGATTGACCACTTACCTCTTCAATTAATGCACCAAGCACATCATGGCTAAGTCCATATTTCCAATGGGTGCCTGGATGAAACTCTAATGGATTTTTACTCAATTTTTTTGTCAACAATCGCAATTTTGATACATTTAAAGAACGTTCTTCATCGCGAACCTCTGCCATCACTTGACTGGTCATTCTCTCTACCTCTGTACGTTCCCCGCCATAGGTTAATCCAGAAGTCATCGTACACAAATCCTTAACCATTATTTCCCGTTTTGCTAGTACAAGCTGGCCATTTTCTAACACTTGCATGTTCTGAAATTCTGGTAAATAGGCGGAAAGTGGATCTGTCAGCAAAATCTTTCCTTGTTCCATTAATTGTAATCCTGCTACACACGTAATTACTTTAGACATGGAATAAATACGATAAATCGTCTTGCTATTTATCTCTTTTTGTTTTGACAAGTCTGCATATCCAAAATAATTTTCATAGATTGATTGCTTATCTTTCTTGACAGATAAAGCTACACCTGCTGGTCCGTTATTTAAAAACCCTTGTAATAAATCGTCTAACCGATTCTGAATCATGCTATTCCCTCCTTGTGTTATCGCTTTCTTTATTTTATCATATATGTTCCTCATTTGCTTTTTTCATACATGTTTGCTAATTTCTGATACAATAGAAACAGCTTATAAAAAGGGACGGACGCATATGCCAGAAAAACAGACGAATCGGCCACTCGTTCTTGTTTCACTTGTTTTATCGATGTTCATGGCAGCAATAGAAGGAACAATTGTAGCGACGGCAATGCCTAATATTGTTGCTGACTTGGGTGGTTTTTCTTTATACAGTTGGGTTTTTTCTAGTTTTTTATTAATGCAGGCTGTCACAACGATGATCTATGGAAAACTTGCAGATCTCTTTGGCAGAAAGCCTATCTTTATTATCGGTGTTGTGATCTTTTTAATCGGATCGATTCTTTGTGGACTAGCACCAACCATGGGACTATTAATCGTATTCCGATTAATTCAAGGACTTGGTGCTGGTGCGATTCAGCCGATTGTCACTACTATTGTAGGCGATATGTATACCGTTGAGGAAAGGGCAAAAGTTCAAGGGTATTTAGCTAGTGTGTGGGGCATCTCCTCTGTAATTGGTCCATTACTCGGAGGAATTATCGTTCAATTTATCGATTGGGCATGGATTTTTTGGATGAATGTTCCGATAGGGATAATCGGATTAATTGGTGTCATGGTCTTTTTCCACGAAAAAGTCGATACAGAGAAAAAATCGGTTGATTACCTAGGATCTGGTCTGTTTTTTATCGCCATATCTTGTCTTATCATCGTGTTCGTACAGGCAGGAACGAATTGGACATGGACATCCATTGAAACGATTAGTTTATTGCTTATTTTTACAATTTGTATGGCAATTTTTATATGGCAAGAAAAAAAGGCGACATCACCGATGATGCCACTAACCTTATGGAAAAATAAATTAATTGTCATTGCCAATATTGCAACATTGCTTTCCGGTATGATTATACTTGGGCTTTCTAGTTTTCTTCCTACCTATGTCCAAGGCGTTATGGGGGAATCTGCTATTGTGGCTGGTTTCACCTTAAGTACATTATCGATAGGTTGGCCAATTTCGGCTACACTTGCAGGACACCTTGTCTTAAGAATAGGGTTCCGCAAGACAGCATTCGCCGGTGGTTTTGCCCTATTTCTCGGTACATTCCTATTCTTTTTATTAGATGCAGATAAAGGACCAATCTATGCTGGAATCAGTTCATTTGTCGTTGGTGTTGGAATGGGATTATCTTCAACGACATTTATTGTCTCGATCCAGAATACGGTGTCGTGGTTTGAAAGAGGGGTCGCAACCTCGTTAAACATGTTCATGCGAATTATTGGCAGTGCAGTCGGAGCGTCACTTCTAGGTGGAATATTGAACATGCGGTTACATCACTTTTACCAACAAAGAGGCGAAGAACTTGAAGTTGCCAGTACAGATATGTTGTTAGATGAAGGAATGAGAGAAACCATTTCTCCTGAAACATTGGCATCGATGCAAGATGGTTTAACCTATGCTTTACACACTGTATATACTGGATTATTTATGATCGGAACATTAACCTTTGTTATTTTATGGTTCTTTCCAAAAGTTTCAATAAATAAGCAAAGTAAAAATTGAATGGTGTAGATTTTCCTACCAGTTATACTACTGCTCATGCAACTGGAATAGAAAATTATTCATATTCCAGTTGCTAAAAACTTTTTTTAATACTTCTCCATCTCGCTAAAACGCTTTGTATAGTGTTTTTAAAAAGTCCCAAATACACTCGGGCAATCTGCTTCGGTTGGGTTATAAAAACAGTGACTCTTAAAACGTCCTACATTCCATTGGCCAAACCATTGTTCTGGACAAGTCCCTTGCGGCATAAAGAACCATAAAGAATTACTTGCCGGATGATTGCGTTCCCCATTGATTGACCTTCGAGCTAAACGAATTTCTTTATCTCTTGCTCGTTGATAAAAATACCCTTTTTGTGTTGCTTCAAAGCCTCCTGGACTTTGATATACCATTCGTTCTATCGAATTAATATCTTCAAAATCTAAACAGCGAGCTCTCACCCGATTCACACCTACATTCCCCACCATTAGCATTCCGAGCTGACCGTCACCTTCTGCTTCTGCTCTCATTAAGCGTGCTAATAATCTCACATCCGCATCATTTGCTTTTATTACAGCCATTCACATACCTCCTCTATTCCCTTTATATTCATTCCTTTAAAAATGATGAATGTCCCAACCCTTCCTTGCAATGTAATCCCTTTCATTGTGTGGTATACTTGATTTAGGAGGTGCTTATTCATGATATTAAGTAACTTTATTCTACACAAGGATATCTTATTAATTCACGCTGATATTAATGGAAATGACTATATATTTACTGTGAAGTGGAAAACGATCAAAAATAAAAAAGGCGGCGAATGGGAATTGAAATCCTATCTTAACAATTCTAATGGAAAAAAAGACTTGTCAGAAGAACAGCTACAACAATTTATAGACCGAATAAATCCTCAATGGGACTGGGAAAAAGACCAAGAACAAATTATGAATGTGATCAACAATGACTAGTTATCATGATAACTAGTCATTGTTCTTTACATATAAGCTTCTGTTGACTCCTTATACCATTTAATTTGCTCCTGTAAACGAACTACTTCTCCGATTACAATTAGTGAAGGATTGCTGATTTCACCTAACCTACCTGATATCGTTTCTAAATCGGCAACAATCGTCTTTTGTTGTGGAAGGGTTCCCCAATGTATAATAGAGATAGGAGTGGTCTTACTTAATCCTGCATTTTTTAATTTCTCACAGATAATCGGAAATTTCTTTATTCCCATATAAAAACACAAAGTATCAGCTCCATTGGCAATATGCTGCCATTGTTCATCTGTTTTCGCCTCTGGATTGGAACCATTAATAAAACTCACTGATCCGCTGATGTGACGATGAGTGAGCGGAATACCAGCATATGCTGCAGCACTTATTCCAGAAGTGATTCCTGGTACCACTTCATATTCAATCTGATTTTCTTCAAGATGAATGGCTTCTTCTCCACCTCTGCCGAAAATAAAAGGATCTCCACCTTTTAATCTGGTTACAACTTTTCCATTAGAGGCATAATAAATAAGTTGTTCATTTATTTTTTCTTGAATCAACCCATGCTTGCGTGGTTCTTTGCCACAGAAAATCAATTCTGCTTGTTCTTTGGCATGATGTAGTAATGATAGGTTTACCAATCGATCATACAGGATGACATCAGCTTCTTGTATAGCACGTAACCCCTTTACGGTAATTAATTCTTCATCTCCTGGTCCTGCTCCCACTAAGTAAACTTTCCCCATGTTGATCCCATCCTTTTTTTGTATTAGCTTTTGTTGGTTTTTCTCGATATCTGACTAAAATATAAGTAGCAATAATGGCTAATGCTAACAGTATCACTTGATCAAAACTTTGATGAACCATCATTTCTGTTAAGCCAAAGGCAATCACTAATGATACTATTGGCGATGTAATCCATACTTTCGCTATTTGATGGATAATTTTTTGTTTCCAAACTTCTTTAAATTGTTTGCTGGCATTTATCCCGACTATCGCCGAAGTAGTTACCTGGGTCATCGGTATTGGAATACCTAACAAGGAGGCAACTACTACCAAACCTCCTGTTGCACCGGAAATCACAATACCATTTCCTAAAGTCAGTGAGGTAATCTTTTTGGCATTGGTTTCTAATACTCTGCCACCAAAAAAAATACTACCTAATGCTACAATGAGCGCCATCAAAGGTAAACCCATTTCCATAGAAGTAATCCCTGCACCTACTAACGGTCCTAATGCATTTGCTACGTTATTCATACCAGCAGCTATCGCTTCGATTATACCAGTTAACAGTAATAAAAAAGTTAAAAGCTTTACTGGTGGCCGATAATTTATTTTATTATTTATTTTTATTCTGATTTTTTCAAGACACAGTGTGATTAAAAAAGCCGCAACTGGTATAATGATCCAAAAAGCTATAATGAGTAATACCATTTGAAGATTCAGTTGTCGATAACTGAGGCCAACTCCAATGATAGCTCCCACTGTTACCTCGCTTGTGGATAACGGAATTCCAATATAATTCGTAATTAACAATGTAAAACCCGAAACAACTAAAATAATACAAGCAATTCTTACATCTAAAATTTCTTCGGAGATGATACCTTTTCCAAGCGTATTCGTAACATGCTGACCTCCAAGTATAGCACCCGTAACGGCACCTGCCCCCGCGATGATTAACGCATACTTACGTTGCTTGATTACTTTAGTACCGTACGTAATACTCATGCTAGCTGCTGAACCGCTCGCCCCAATATTAAAGGCAAATAGACAAGCAGCTAATATCGCGATGATTGCTAACATCTCAGATCCCAACTTTCACCACTACAATAAAGTGGAATTTTTTTAGTGTAAATATCCTATCCCAATAGGAAAACTTGGATTATAAATATAGAAAACTCCTACTTGACGATAAAGTAGGAGTTTTCCTCTTATCTGCCAAGTAATACCTGCTGGAAGTAGCACAGTGCTTTTTAGCCTGTTGCTGAGAATTCGCCGGGCCAGTTCCCTCCTTCTCTCTTGATAAGATCATATGTTATTTTCATTTTTTTCCACTGTTGATAATGTACATACTATAATCCATTCTTTCATAATTGTCAATAGATTCCATATAAATATTTTTTAAGATTTACCTTGTAATTATTTCCTTAGTATTGTATGATGTTTGTATTATATTTCCATAAATACAATATCTTATCGAGAGAGGTCTAGGGACTGGCCCGATGACACCTCAGCAACCAGCAATGCAATTGTATGGTGCTAAATCCAGACGGTATATTACCAAAGATAAGAGAATGCAACCTTAATCAAGGAGGTCTTCTACTTATCGAAGACCTCTTTTTTTATTTTAGAAAGGATGGAGCAAAATGAACAATATCGAAACTACTCTTGCGCAATTAGGTAATCGGAAAGATCCGCGTACTGGTGCAGTAGAAGCACCTATTTATCTATCAACTGCATACCAACACCCATCACTTGGACAGTCAACTGGTTATGATTACACGCGAACAGCAAATCCTACACGGGAAATTGTAGAAGATGCGATTGCAACATTAGAAAAAGGTGCAAAAGGTTACGCCTGTTCGTCAGGTATGGCTGCCATCCAACTAGTCTTCTCCTTATTCAAGCAAGATGATGAAATAATTGTAACCGAAGATATTTATGGTGGAAGTTATCGATTGTTTCAGCATTTTCAAGAATCTTATAACATCAGACCAGTATATGCAGATGTAGAAGAAATGGAGCAGTATATTAGCCCAAGAACGAAAGCTATTTTCATAGAAACACCAACTAACCCGCTTTTAATGGAAATTAATATCGAGAAATTAGCTACATTGGCAAAGAAGCATCAATTACTCTTTATTGTTGACAACACCTTTTACACGCCCTATTTACAACAGCCCTTAACACAAGGGGCAGATATTGTGATTCATTCCGCTACTAAATATTTAGGTGGACATAATGATGTACTCGCCGGATTAGTCGTAGTAAAGGATGTTACATTAGGCGATCAATTAACCTATCTCCACAATGCCATTGGTGCCATACTTTCACCACTGGATACAATGCTTTTAATAAGAGGAATGAAAACATTGTCACTTCGTTTGGAGAAGCAACAACAAAACGCCAGACAATTGGTTGCATTTTTAAAAGAACTATCCTTAGTCGAGGAAGTTCTATACCCTGGTAAAGGGGCTATGATTAGTTTTCGAGTACAGCATAAATCGTTGGTTTCTCCGTTTCTAGAAAAATTAAAAATTATATCATTTGCAGAAAGTTTAGGAGGAGTAGAAAGCTTTATTACCTACCCAGCAACTCAAACCCACGCAGATATTCCAAAAGAAGAACGGGAGAGACGGGGAATTAGTGATACATTACTTCGATTTTCTGTTGGGATTGAAGCTGTGGAAGATTTGAAACAAGACATCCAACAAGCATTAGGAGGGAAATAAGATGGGATATTCAAAAGAAACTACACTTGCACATGGAGGGAATCAGCAAGGCTATCATGAAAAACATACAGGTGCGGTTAACCCGCCAATTTATGTATCATCCACTTATCATCAGCAACAATTAAATGAATTTGGTGATTATGATTATAGTCGTTCAGGTAACCCTACACGTGACCAATTAGAAGCTGCGATTGCCAAATTAGAGAATGGGACAGCAGGGTTTGCTTTTTCATCTGGTATGGCCGCGATATCGTCAGCATTCATGCTGTTACAAGCTGGTGATCATATCGTCATTACGAAAGATGTTTACGGCGGTACTTTTCGTTTTGTTACGCAATTATTAACGCAATTTTCGATAGAACATACTTTTGTTGATATGACAAATCCAGCAGAAATAGAAGCAGCCATTCAGTCAAATACAAAGGTTATTTACGTGGAAACCCCAGCAAACCCGTTATTACAAATTACCGATATTAGTAAAGTAGTTCAACTTGCAAAGAAATACAAATGTTTAACGTATTTAGACAATACCTTTATGACCCCTCTGCACCAACAACCACTGGATCTAGGTGTTGATATCGTCTTACATAGCGCTACTAAATTTTTATCTGGTCACAGTGATATTGTTGCCGGTTTAGCAGTTACCAAAAATGAAGAACTGGCCGTTAAACTGAAGTTTGTCCAAAACACCTATGGTGCGATTCTTGGTGCAAAAGATTGCTATCAATTATTGCAAGGTATGAAAACGTTGGAACCGAGATTTTCCAGAAGTGTAGCATCAGCAATAAAGTTAGCTGAATATTTCGATTCACATGATGAAATTGAACATGTCTATTATCCAGGTTTACAACATCATCCCGGTTCTTCCATTCATGCCAAACAGTCTTCTAGCCCAGGTGCCGTATTATCTTTTGTAATAAAGGATCATGTCGATGCCAAAAGTTTTGTAGAACAATTATCTATTCCTGTGTTTGCAGTTAGCCTTGGTGCAGTCGAGTCAATTTTATCTCACCCGGCTACCATGTCCCATGCTGCAATGCCAGCGGAAGAAAGAGAAGCTAGAGGTATTAGTGAACGACTATTCCGTTTATCTGTAGGGATTGAAAATGTAGAAGATCTTATCGCAGACTTTAAACATGCTTTAACAGTGAAAGCAGGGGTATTCTAATTGATCATCCTCTACTCCATTCATGTTTAATTGATTCGATGTAGTTATCTACTGCAAAGTAATGAAGAGTTTGTTGAGTGGACATTTAGAGCGTTATTTGACGCAATAACACCCTTTTTTTGGTGTTAACGGACATTTAAAATTAACACTAATTTCGATGAATAGCGGAATAGATGTCCTCAGGGCTTAAAAAACGTCACATTTGTCACATATAACGGAACAAATGTCCACTCAGCACCTGATTACTGAAAGGTGATCTATGTCCAGATGTTTCGTAGATTTTGTTATATGGTAATGCTTATACCTTTTAGTTCAATGAAAAAAAGATGTCCTTAAACCCTGATTTACTCTATTTGCTTACTTGTTGTCAATCTATTAACCTATCAGAAGCCGAATCGCTCCCAAAGCAGCAAATGTTAATACTAATATTTGAAATACTTTTTGCGGCATGATTTTGATAATTCTTACTCCTATCCAAGCTCCAATCAGTATAGCAGGAATAAGCCATAAATTGAATGCTATTGACTCGACTGTAATAATGCCTAAAGAAATATAGAATGGCACCTTGATAACATTCACAAATAAGAAAAACCAGGCACCTGTGCCGACAAATTCTCGCTTTGGTAATCCTTTGACTAGTAAATATATTGCCATTACTCCGCCAGCAGCATTACCAATCATTGTAGCAAATCCTGCTAAAACACCCATACTAAAAGTAAAAATTTTTGATTTTGGTAAAAGTTTTACGAAGCGTTCTCCTAATTTCTCTCTACTAATATGTAATAAAATGAGTGCTAATATTAAGGTACCAATCATTGGTTTTAACTGTTCACTTGTGACAATATCTAACACTAGGTATCCAAGTACAATCCCTACTAATACCCAAGGTACTAAGGAAAACAAATAACGCCAAACAACATTTCTACGATAATAAATTACAGCAAATAAATCACCGACGATTAGTAAAGGTAATAATATACCTACAGATTCACGAGCTGGGAAGATCATCATAAAAATAGTAACCACCAAAATTCCCATACTCGCTACTCCAGCTTTGGCAAAACCTATTAATAAAGCCGAAAATATGATAATTACCCATTCTAATATAGTTAACTCAAATATGATAAACACCTCATTCTATGTTTACGTTGAAGTGAGCATTTAAAAAAACTCAATGACCATTAGCGAATCTTATTAGAAAAATCCTTCCATCTTAAATAACGATAGTCTGTTTCATTAGCTTTAGCAGCCTTTTGTTTTAAATCATCCATGTCATCATAAACCGTAACAATTCTCCCTTGAAAGGCTTGTAATTGATCGTCTATCATTTTTTCTACCCAACTAGGAGCACAATCAGGTGAAACATCAATATTATCTTCAAAAAGCTTTTCAACATTGGCTAAATATTTCTTTCCCTCTTTACTTGTTCGCTGATATTTTGTCATGTCCGTATCGTTTAAACCTGGATCAAGTGCATAAACTTCAACATTGGTTTCTTGTAATTCCTCTGCTAGATTTTCCGTAAACCTCGCAATGGCTGTTTTGGATGTGCCATAACCATTTCCATGTGGAAAGGCATTAAGTGTGCCTCCTCCAACCATATTAATGATTTTACCTGCTTGTTGTTCCAACATGAATGGAATAACTGCTGAAGCACAATGATAGGTACCTATAAGATTTGTTTCGATATCTTGTTTAAATAAGTCAGAAGATACTTCCCACGTTGGACCTATTGCCTGAAAAGACCCGGCATTATTAACCCACACGTCTATTTGTCCAAACGTATCAATGACATACTTTAAAGTGGTTTTTACATCATCTAAATCTGTTACATCCATAGCAACCATTCGGTGGTCTCCTGAATATTGTAACAACTCATCTCGAACTGCTTTTAATTGCTGTTCATTTCTTCCGGAGCCAATGACAATAAATTCCCGATCAGCAAAATAGTGAGCCATGTTTCGACCGATGCCCCTTGTTGCACCAGTAATAAAAATCACTTTTTGATTCATATCATCACCTCTTCTGTCGGATTATTTGCCTATCCACTTGTAGAAGGTTTATTTGGTTTTGATGGGTTAAAATATTTTGGCATGTTTGATGTCGGTAATGCATTTATTGTATTTGGACTCAGCTATATTATTGCTGGCGTATATGCAGGTAGTGCCGGGATGCTAGAGACAAGGTCGATTATCGTTAAATTATCGAAATCGATTCCGCTACAAACCTATCTAATTATGTGTTTGATCAATATTATCGGTTTTGAATTACCTGAGATAGTTTTAGATGTAACAAGTGTAATCTCTGGAGCTAATATGCCGCTATCACTATTACTATTAGGTTTGTACTTAAACTTTTCTTTTGCAAAAGGGTATGGAAAACTTATTGCAAAGTTTTTATTTACCAAGTATGGGATTGGTCTGATTGCTGGCTTTGCATGTTACCTGTGGTTACCGGTAGAGGAAATGTTTAAATTTACGTTATTGATCGGTTTTATATTACCAACACCTGCATCTGTATTACCATATGCCATCATGTTTGGTTATAATCAACGACTTGTCGGTACCGCGTCCAACATTACGATGATAATCAGTTTTATCTTAATTTGGTTAATTGTCAATCTGATAGTGTTTAAGCCTGGAACCATCATACCGAATGTACCTTTAATATCTTGCGGATGATTACGAAATACCATCAGAGCAAGTACCGCATTGATCACTCCGTATATAAAAGCAATAATCACCAAATAAAATAAGGAAGCTGAAAAGTCAACATCACTGAATGTTACGATAATTAAACATGGTAATGTTAAATTAAAGACTATCCTTGCTATTCCCTCGCCATCCTTTTCTTTAACAAGGTTAAATCGTTTTAATACATAGCCAATTGCAATAATAACAATTGAGATTAGAAATTGTTCATTAAATCCGTTCATTTTACTGTAACTCCCTGTTGTCTCGTTTCTTCTCACCCCTTCTACTATATCACATAGTGCAACAATTCGTTTTTATCTTAATCTTTTGACAGAAATATCCCCTAGATGTACCATAAATTATGGAAATAGTTTAAAAATTCTAAAAGGGGGACTAGTTTTCTCTTTCACGAGAAACTAATATGATATGACGGAGACATGGTATTTTATAGACACAGAGAAACAGACACCAGCTTATAATATGGCAGTCGACGAATGCTTACTTCATTGGCACAGCGAAAACAAAATACCGCCTACTATTCGCTTTTATGAATGGCTGCCAGCAGGATTGTCAATTGGGTATTTTCAGAAAACAGTCAATAAGATTGATTTGGAAGCAGTCCGAAAAAGTGGTATAGATCTTGTCAGACGGCTAACTGGCGGTCGTGCTGTTTTACATGATCAGGAATTAACCTACAGTGTGATCGTGACTGAGACGCATCCTAAAATGCCTAAGTCCATAAAAGAAGCCTATATGGTACTCTCAAAAGGCCTTTTAGAAGGATTCCATAGCTTAGGTATTGATGCATCCTTTGCTATACCTGAGGGTAAGTTAAATACAACACAGTCTGCTGTCTGTTTTGAAGAACCTTCATGGTATGAACTGGTAGTCGATCAAAAGAAGGCTGCGGGCAGTGCTCAAACAAGAAAACAAGGGGTTATTTTACAGCATGGCTCGATCCCGTTATCAGTCGACAATGATAAACTGTATGATTTGTTTATTTACCGAAATGAAAGGGTAAAGCAGAGAGCACGGGATGCCTTTGATGATAAGGCAATATCTATCGAGCAAGCAGCGAAAAGAAAGGTCACATTGGAAGAAGTGAAAGATGCCTTTAAGAAAGGGTTTGAAAAAGGCCTGGACATTGAATTAAAGGAATTTCAATTTACGAAGGAACAAGAACAGGAAATCAATGAACTGATGGAAAGCAAATATTTGAATGATGATTGGAACTTTACTAGATAGGAGCGATACACAATGGCAAAAGAACAAGAACATCTTCGCAAACCGGAATGGCTAAAAATAAAAATTAATACTAACAAATCATATAATCGTCTAAAACACTTAATGCGTGATAAACGATTAAATACTGTATGTGAAGAAGCAAAATGCCCGAATATCCATGAATGCTGGAGCGAGAGAAAAACAGCTACCTTTATGATTCTCGGTGATACTTGTACTAGAGGCTGCCGCTTCTGCGCTGTTAAAACCGGTTTACCAAATGAATTGGACTGGGGCGAACCAAAAAGAGTTGCTGAATCTGTGGAGATCATGGGCTTAAAGCATGTTGTTGTCACAGCTGTTGCACGAGATGATCTAAAAGATGGTGGAGCGGCAGTATTTGCTGAAACGGTGAGACAAATTCGCGAAAGAGTACCAGGTTGTACCATTGAGATTTTACCTTCTGATATGAAAGGTGATTATGAAAGCTTACATACCTTAATGGATAGTGGTCCAGATATTTTTAATCATAACATTGAAACAGTGAGAAGACTGACAAAAAAAGTTCGTGCCATTGCAATGTATGACCGTTCCCTTGAATTATTGCGCCGCGTGAAGGAAATTGCCCCTAATACTCCGACTAAATCAAGTATAATGGTTGGACTTGGTGAAACAAAAGAGGAGCTTATTGAGGCCATGGATGATTTACGTGCCAACAATGTGGACATTGTAACAATCGGTCAATACTTACAGCCTACTAAAAAACATTTGAATGTAGAACGATATTATCATCCAGACGAGTTTAATGAATTAAAACAAATAGCTTTATCCAAAGGTTTCAAACACTGTGAAGCAGGACCTTTAGTTCGTTCATCCTACCATGCTGATGAACAAGTAAATCAATCTGCTGCTCAACGTCGTATTAAGTATATGAAGGGCTATGAAGAAACAAGTGGCGAAGAACTAAAGAACTTTACTTTTTAATCAAGGGAGACTGAAGATGACCAACTACAAAGCTCTTTTTTTAGATATTGATGGAACTATTCTACGTCGTGATCATACGATTGAGGATACGACTAAGCTTGCCGTTAAACAAGCACAAGGTAAAGGAATTGAAGTATTCCTTGCTACTGGACGTCCTCTCCATGAAGTAGATGATATCGCTGATGAATTAGGAGTAGATTCCTTTATAGGTTATAACGGAGCATATGCGATTTATGATGGAAAAACGATAGTTGACGAACCAATATCTGGCTCTGTGATTGATCAGTTTTTAGATGTCGCTAAACAAAATGAACATGAAATGATTCTTTATACCAATGAATTAAATTTAGTGACTTCAGAATCAAAGCAAGTAGTAAAAGATTTCATCGATTATTTCGATTTAAAACATCACCAAGCATATGAAGCTATCTATCGAGATCAAATATTAGGGATTACGCTGATGGATATTCGACCTGATGAACCAGCTCTTTATGATGTTAAACAAGAGGATATTTATTTTTCACAAGTAAATGTAGCAGGCTTAGAGCATTGTTATGATATGATCAGGGAGAATGTCAACAAAGGGCAAGCTATTCAAAAAGTGCTCAAAGAGCTCGATATACCAGCTGATGCAACGATTGCCTTTGGCGATGGGATGAACGATAAGCAAATGCTGCAATATGTCGGTGAAAGCTTTGCGATGGCAAATGCTACACCTGAAGTGTTTCAATACGCCAAACATCGCACCACTTCCGTAGAAGAATCCGGTATCCATAACGGCTTGAAGCAATTAGGGATTGTTAACTAAACAACTCTTCCTTATTCACGTTAGATACATAATGTGAAAAATCTGTTTAGTTTTAAAGTTAATAGAACTGCTCTTTCGGGGATATACCTTGCTGTTCCCGGGATATCTTCTTCCCTTCCCGGGATATAGTCGTTTATCCTCGGAAGAGATGACTCTATCCCCGGAACAGAAAATCGCTTCCGGGGATATCCTCTTCTATGAGGCATAGAACACAAAGAAGCCAACTTCGTCTTGAAGTTGGCTTCTTTGTGTTTTGTGAAAACAGACACCTTAAATGGATAGGGGAGCAACAAGCTATCATACATATAAGCAGGCTAAAGTGGACTAATTATTTAGGCTTACATGTATATTATTAATTAATGAACTTTCCACATTCACTAATTAATAGAATGAATATAATATAACAAAGGTTTTTCAATCCAACAGCAAACTTGTAAACATATCTGACAATATATTTTTAAAACTTGCATCGCCCATTTTTTCTAAAACTAGTCATTTACCCTAACTTATCTGTAAAAGGTACATACATTATATAGTGACAATACACAAGGAGGTTGATAGGAATGAGCTATTACGGAGGCTGTTCTCCATACGGTGGATATGGTTCTGGATATGGATACGGCGGTGGTTATGGCGGTGGATTCGCCCTAATCGTTGTGCTTTTCATTTTGTTAATTATTGTAGGTGCTTCTTTCTATAGCTAATTATATATCCAGGATATCCTGTTCCATCATTAAGAAAGATCCCCGCTAACCGGGGATCTTTTCAATTCTAGAATAATTCTTACCCTATAATGAAGGTTCGTTTAACATTCGAACATGATATACGCCACCAGCAACCTTATTTTTTTCTGCATAAAAGGTAACCGTCACTTTGTCTTTATCATTGATAAGTGCCGTTGGTATCGGATAGGATTTAGAATATAACTCTCCAATATTTGGTTTATTAAAGTGTTCTCGAGCTAGCACATGTTCATCAATTTTGATTTCAAAATCTCTTTCCATCTTCTTACCATTGATTTCTAACATAAAATCACTTTTGTTATACGTGATGTACAAATAGTTCTCTTTTTCCGGGTCAACTCTTAAGTCATAACTAAAATACCCTCCATCCCGTGCATCTCTCCAACCGCTATGGACGTCATTACTATAACCAGAAGTTGAATTCTTCGCCTGTATATTGTGATCTACTTCTGGTTGCTGTTCATTAGGCGTAACCTCATCAACTATAATTTTTTGTTCTCGAGCTTTTCGTTTTCTTTCTTCATCACCGAATTCTTTGAACTCTTGTTCCGACATAATATTCCAATAGATAGTATAACGTTCATGATGAATATCATAAAAAGGTTTCAACTGTAGCTGTTGATGTCCAGGTTGTCCGATCGCTTCTGTTTCAAATACTAGCTTTTCAGCGTCTTTAACCTTTATCCAATCATTTAACGGTTCATTTGTCACCAATACTGGCACATCAATTAATGGATGATTATTTAGTGCCTGGTGATCATCAAGAATATCTGTTTCAGGATAATTCTCACGGCCTAATGCCCCTGCCAACACAATCGGTCCATACATGATTACTTGCTTTTTCTTATCATCTTTTCCATGATATCGATGTAAATGCAGTGGTAAATCATATGTAATCTGATCTCCGTTTTGCCAAGTGTGTTCGATGATTAGGTATCCATTAACTTCTTTCGTTTTTACTTCATTTCCATTAATTCTAATCGTTGATGCACCAGATAACCAGTAAGGCTTTCTAAAAGCAATCTCTTTTACTTCACTGCCTGCCTTTTCGATTGTGATGGTTGTGTTTGACTGATATGGAAAACTGGTTTGTTGACGAACAACCATATCATCATTTTTGGTTGATGCTTCTGCTGAGATAAATAAATGGACGTACAATCTGTTAGCTATTTTTTCAAAAATACGACGATTATATCTTGCCGGATTCTCCATTCCTGTACCAGTACAACACCAAAAGGAATGATCGTGTGAATGATATACTTTAAAATGTCCTGGCTCTGAAGATACAAAGTATGTTTTCATTCCTGAATCAGGATCTTGTGATGCAAGAATATGGTTATATAAAGCACGCTCGTAATAGTCATAGTAATGAGCCGATTGCTCCCATCCAAAAAGGATTTCCGTTAACTTTAGCATGTTATAGGTATTACATGTCTCCGTTGTCAATATCCCTAGTTCTTCATCATTTTCTGGTCCAAAGTGCTCCCGTATACTATTTCCGCCGATAGCATACGTGCGATAATGAACGACTTGATCCCAAAAGAATGTCGCTATCCGCTTATATTTTTCTTTCCCTGTGATATTGTATAGTTTAGCTACTCCTATCACTTTTGGTATTTGAGTGTTAGCATGCTTTCCTTCTAAATCATCATTGCCTTTCGCTAAAGGTTCTAGTACTTTCTCATGATAAAATCTTTCAGCTAACTCTAGATAACGCGTATCATTCGTTATTACATATAGATCAGCAAATGCTTCATTCATCCCACCATGCTCACAGGTCAACATACGTTGGAATTGGTCTTTTGTTAAACTCTGTAATCCGTTGTATGCCCAGTCAGCCAGTTTGGTCACGATCTCCAATGCTAATTTAGAACCGGTTATGTAATGGACATCGATTAGTCCTGCATAGATTTTATGTATGGAATACCACGGTACCCATGATCCCCCTAGGCTAAAGTTCCCTACTTCAAATTCACCAGAAAATACCTGATCAAAACAGTCTCTCGGGAAACCACTTACATAACCATCCTTATCTAACGATTGAACAGCAGCTAATTCGGATAAAGCATATTCTAATTTTTTATTTAATGCTTCATCTTCTGTTACCTGATACATTGTTGCTGCAGCTGACAACCAGTGACCTATGGAATGGCCAGCAATCTCCATTGATTCCCATCCGCCATACCGTTCTTTTTTAGCTGTTTTACCAGCAGCTTCATAACATGGCGCAACAAGTCGATCAATATCTAAATATAGTAAATATTCCTTTCCTTTCTGTTGAGAGTTTTTAAACATTCCGTCTAACAAGTTCACTTTTTGCATATTCTGCACCTCCACTAGCCTTTTTATAATAACTAGTATGAAGTGTTGAGATACAGTTGTACATTCACAATAACTAAAATTACATATCTTTTTTTTAGATTTCTGTTAAAATATAATCAAACTATTTTAAAGGAGCGATCGTTTTGTCTCATCCTATAACTATATCAAGTAGCTCATTCCCGCTTATTCATGAAATAGGTTTAATGACTGATGAAGATGGAGTGGAAAAACATCCAGATCGTGTGATGCCAATATTAAATGTATTCGTTTTCGTTAAAAAAGGGCAATTACAAGTTATAGAAGATGACGAGGTATATAAGCTAAAGAAAGGATCCTATCTTTTTCTTAGAAAAAATATCCATCATTGGGGAAGCGAATTCTACCAACCAGGTTCTGAATGGTTTTATATTCATTTTTTTAATCATGATATACAAGAAAGTGTTAATGAATATAGTATGTACGGAAAAACTTCACTAGTTCATCATGAAGAATATCAAAGAAAATTGACATTGCCTAAATTCGGGGAAGTGTCTCACCTCGGTTACACTCAATCACAACTTGAGCAATTATTAGAAATGTATGAATCATCTCATCCGATGAGACCTATATTAACCAGTATGCATACACATCAGTTCTTTTTAGAGTTATACTTGGAGAATTTGGAAACCTATACAAATAGAAAATCCAATAGAATGATAGCTAAAATGATTCGGTTAATTGATGAACAGCAAAGTAACAAATTATCGAGCCAAGAGATATCAGAAGCTTTAGGTATGAATTATGCTTATCTTTCCACGCTGTTCAAACAGCATACAGGTAAAAGCATTACACAATATCAAAATGAGCGGATGGTGGAAAAGGCAATTCAATTATTTCGCAAAGAAAACTATAATGTTTCAGAAGTGAGTGACAAACTAGGATTCTCTAATCCTTTTTATTTTAGTCGCGTCTTCAAGAAAGTAACAGGAATGCCTCCAACCGATTACCTGAGACAAATTTACCGAGGTTGAAAAACATTATCTATCTATAAGAAAAGCGCAGAGCGCCCGCTTAGAAACGTAGCGGCTTCAGAATCTACTGAGATAAAGGAATCACGGTGAGTTTGCGAACCGATGATGAATTATCGTAGGGCGATTCTTGAAGTCGCCTAGTTTTTAGGCGCTCGAAGCTAGACATCTGCGCAAGTTTTATACTTTCTGTCTTAACAGAAAAACTCGGAAAGCCCACCCGGTCCTGTGCTAAGTAGTTATTTTGACATGAATAATAGGCTTAACAACCGCTTCGGCTTGCCCACTTCGCTTTCCGTGGGCCGTGTCTTCAGCTAACTTTTGTAAAAAGAATCGCTTTACAAAAGTGGATCTTCAGATCACGCTGATCCCACAGGAGTCGAAGTGGGCGCCTACGCTAATTAACGTTCTACATTTTTTTAATGTACGGACATTACAGCTTTTATTTTACATGGTATAAAACCTCAAAAAATTAGCTGTCACTTACGGTGTAGAGCTGCTTTATAGCGGAGGCCGCCCGCGTCAACTCCTGTGGAAACTGTTTTACCTGAAGATCCCCTTTTTCAAGCGGTTTTTGCTTGGAAAGTTAGCTGAAGGTAAAACCCCACCGAAAGGGAAGCGGGAAGCGGGAAGCGGGCAGCCGGAGCGATGCTTTCCGTCTACATATCATTTCAAAATGACCACCTATGATACAAAAACACTATCATGCTGCGTATTATATACTTTCCTATCTGATAAGAAAAGACACGGTGAATTCCGTGTCTTCAACATTACTTATTTTCCTTTTGAGCCTTGGCCTTTACTGTGTAGCGAGAAAAGGTTGGTGTCGATGGAGAACTGGATCGATTGACGTTCTCTTTCTCGTTTTAACGCTAGTTGGATTAGTTGATCTGTTAATTGTTGAAAATCTTTTCCGCTTGGTTCCCATAAATAGAAAGACAGTGAACCTGGAATCGTATTGATCTCATTGACAAAAACCTCACCATCAGGATTTAACAAAAAGTCAATTCGAGAAACACCACTTGCATTCAATAAGCGAAAGGTTTTCTCTGCCAGTTCTTTAACCTTTGCAGTAGCTTCCTCACTAATTTCTGCAGGAATAATCCGGTTTACACTTTCCATTCCTTTTGTATCCCCTGTTTTACCGCCACTCTGATATTTGTCTGCATATGATAAAATTTCATCGGTGCTCAACACTTGTTCACATACAGAGCTTTCCACTTTTTCATAATCGCCTATGACAGAACAGTTAACCTCCGTGAGATCTGTTACCATCTTTTCAATAATTATTTTAAAACTATAGGAAATGGCAAGCTCGATTGCTTCTTCTAATTCTTCTTCATTCTCTGCCTTTGAAATCCCTACACTTGATCCTAGGTTTGCAGGTTTCACGATAACCGGATAACCTACTTTTTCTGCTAATTGTTTAATACGATCCTGTTCCTCGTGCCACTGACTAGAGTAAAACCATTCGTAATCCACTATCGGCACACCGGAATCACGTAGGATCTGCTTCATCATTACTTTATCCATACCGGCTGCTGATGACGCAACATCACAGCCAACATAAGGAAGACCTAATAATTCCAGATAACCTTGTAATGACCCATCCTCACCATTTGTACCATGAATAACCGGGAAGACAACATCTATCGTTGTAATAACTCCTTTTGAGAAAAGAGAACGCTCCTTTTTCTTTAATACAATATTCCCTTCCCCTTCTTGCTCCAATACGACTTTGTCAGCTTGTTTAAACAACTGGTCTAAGTCCTTATAATTTTCGATATCTGTTAATACATCGCCTGTATACCATTCTTTAGTTTTGCTAATATAAACCGGTACTGGTTCATATTTGGATCGATCAATTGCATTATATGCTTGAAGTGCCGAGATAACGGAAACTTCATGTTCTACAGATACTCCACCAAAGATTACGGCTACTTTCGTTTTCACAGCCTATTCCTCCCAATATCATTACTCGTTATATGTGTCAGGTAAATCATTCTCCAATAAGATAATTGCATCTTGGCGGTTCAATGCTTGAATTTGTGATATTGCGTGATTTAAATCTTTTGCAATAAATAATTGTTCCTCAGGGTAGCCTTTTTCACGAAGTCCATCCTGAATAGGTTTTGTTTGTTTTTCACCTACTAAAATCACATAATCACACGCATCACTCGCATATTCACCAAATGCTTTATTATATTGATATTCCTTATCACCTAATTCTACCATACCTGGTGTCACTAATACTTTAAATCCTTCCATCGAAGAAAGTACTTCTAAAGCCATTCGAGAACCAGTTGGATTCGAGTTAAAACTGTCATCAATTACCGTTAAATTACCGAATCCTTTCTTTATTTCCATTCTGTGTTTTACTGCCTGTATCTTTTTCACACCCATTTGCAGTTTGGCAAGAGGTACTCCCATTTCCCACGCCACACTAATGGCAGCCAAAATATTATATACATTGTGCTTACCTAATAATTTTGTTTCAAAATCTGCATCTAATGTGCCTGCTTTGTTTGTCACCCTAAAAGTAGTACCTTTTTTGTGAAAACGAATATCAGAAGCTAGATAGTCTGATTCTTTATCATCGATTCCAAAATAAACTTTACGGCACTGATTTTTCGGGGTATAAGACATAATGTTTTGATCATCACGATTTAGGAAAGCAATGCCGTCAGCAGGCAATGTTTCAACAATCTCATATTTTGTTTTTTTAATGTTTTCTAATGATTTAAACGTTTCTAAGTGTTGTTCCCCAATTGCTGTTAGAATCGCATATTTATGCCCTACTAACTCACAGATTTCTTGAATATTGCCAGGCTCTTTCGCACCCATTTCGGCAATAAATACATCATGATATGGCTTTAAAGAATTACGAATAGTAATGGTTACACCAATTTTCGTGTTAAAACTGTTCGGTGTTTTTAGCGTATTAAAGTGTGATGACAAAATAGTATCTAAAATAAACTTTGTACTTGTTTTGCCAAAACTACCGGTAATACCAACCGTATCGGTATTTTTCGCACTATCAATGATACGTTTAGCATCTTGATAATAATACTCTTTAATTCTATTCTCTATCGGTTTGTTAATAAGGTTCGCTAATAAAACAATAACATATGTGAAGATCGAACCTAGTACAATAACTAACCCAGCATAGCTTAACGGGTAATCATTCCAAATAAAATGCAAGCTAGTTGCTAATAAGAAAAGATAAATAATCGCAATAGTCGTAATCAGGCGTTTGACACGTGCGGTAACAGCTAATTTTTTCTTTTCTTGTTTAGTTTTAGGCACGAACAGACCTAGCAATGCGATCACGAATATGAGCCAATTCCACTCCAAAAATAATAGTAGGGCGAAAATAAGTGCTAACCACTCATGAACTGGTACAACTTTAGACCAATGCTCTGTCATCCATCGCCATAATCGATTGTTAAAATAACTGTTTAATTGCAGCATATGGATCGATTGTTTCACTCGAAAGAATGCATATACCATCCATAATACACTGACAATTGAAAATATAATCTGCATCATCAAACTGCTCCTTTATCCTCTTCTAAAAAAGTATCTACAATCACCGCGACACGACGTTTTTGTTCTAAAAACACATAATGGCCTGCATTCTCAATTAAAGCTAATCCTGCATTTGGAATTAACTTTTCCATCATTTTCGCATCTTGTACAGGCGTTGCCGTATCATTTGCACCCCAAATTAATAATGTCGGTGCTTTAATATTGGGCATATGGTGCTGTAGATCCTCGTTAACCACTTTACTTAATGTTTGCTGCATCACTCTAGATGCATTTTGATAATCCGAAGATCCCGCTTTACCACGGTATTTTGCAATAATTTCATCTTTATAACGATTTAAAATTGGTAAGCTTAACACTTTTTTCAGTGTTTTATACGTGTATACTTTTACATAATAATCTGCTTTACGCTTCGGTTTCACACCAGCACTGCCTATTAATATCATCTTATGTACATTATCCTGGTGTCGATCTGCATATTTTATTGATACTCTTCCGCCAAAAGAATGACCGATTAGTATCGGATTGTTTATATCTAACTTTGCTAAAAACTGCTCAAAGA
Organism: Gracilibacillus saliphilus; assembly: GCF_010994085.1. Classification (NCBI taxonomy): domain Bacteria; kingdom Bacillati; phylum Bacillota; class Bacilli; order Caryophanales; family Bacillaceae; genus Gracilibacillus; species Gracilibacillus saliphilus. The sequence goes on from NZ_WJEB01000019.1 coordinate 29,625, forward strand.
AATCTGTGTATCTGCCTACATCCCATGCTTCAGGTGGTTCATGACTTTGACCAAATCCTGGAAAGTCCAAGGACGTAACCTGAAAATGAGCACTTAAACTATTTTGTAAATCCTCAAACAAATCGAGGCTCGTTCCCCAACCATGAAGCATAACGACAGGGCGACCCTCACCAGTTTGTTTATAATGTATTTTTAATTGGTCAATTTCCATAAACACGAATGAACGCTCCCTTATTAATCTCAACTTATAATTTTCGAACATTACTTCTACTATATGACGCAAAATTGCTATTTAGAAAGAAAAATTTCACATCCATAATCATACCATAAAACAAGACAGAGGGACAGATTTAATGTACCGATATCAGTCCATTAACCTGTCCCTCTTATCTACAATAAATTTGCCTTGATTAATCTATTCCTTATCATAATTCCAAGCCAGCTTGCAAGAATGGCTTTGATGATTCCAACGATTAGGAATGGATATACGCCTGAAGCCATTGCTGCACTCCAGCTTAATTCTGCCACGAATTTAAGCTGAGTCATGCCAATTGCCAAGGTAACAAACATTCCCATAATATTTGCGATCAATGCCATTTTGAAATTGAAGGATGTTTTTTCTAAAATGAGTCCAGTTATGTAAGCAGTCGCAATAAAGCCAAAAATGTAACCTCCGGTTGGCCCGACTAAAACTTGTGGTCCTCCTGTTAAACCGGAGAATACTGGAAGACCGATCAGACCGATTAACAAGTAGCCAAACATCGAAAGCGAGCCAAGCTTGCTGCCGATAATCGTTGCCGTCAAGCCTACAGCTAATGTCTGTCCACTGAATGGAACAACCCATAATTGTACTTGTAATTGTGCTAAAATAGCCGTAATTGCTGTGAAGATACTTGCTAAAATAAGTGCTCGTAATTTGCTAGAATGCATTATTCTCTCCCTTTCGTTAACCATCATAAAATAAAAGTTAACACAAAAACTTAAGAGAGACAACTATATTTTTTCAAGAAGATTAGACTAGCAACGATTCTTTGCAGTTTTTAGTTCTAATTAATAAATGGAAGACCATACACTAGGAACAAGGGGTGAAAACGAATGACCGTTCATGTTGTCCAAAGCGGAGAATCTTTATGGCAAATTGCAAATCAATACCAACTTTCAGTTTCTGGTATTGTTGAAGTGAATGGTTTGTCTAATCCGGATAGTATCATACCTGGTCTAGCTCTTTATATTCCAGAAGGACTTAATGGTCAGCTGAGACCTTATATCGTCAGAAGAGGAGACACGCTTTGGCAGTTGGCTAATCGTTTTAACACCACAGTAGAAGCAATATTACATGCAAACCCCACAGTAGGTCCAGAGCAATTATATATTGGTCAAAGACTCTTGATTCCAACATTATTGAAGCCTCAAATAGAAACATTAGGATTTATTGTTCCTTACTCACCACAAACCTTTTTACCTATTCTTCAAAATTTATCTGATATGCTTACATATTTAGCAGTTGTATCTTATTCATTTACTTCAGAAGGCAATGCCTATGTGTTATTAGATGATACAGAGATCGTAAGAGAAAGTAACCGGCTCGGTGTCACCCCACTATTAATGATTCGTAACTTTACATCGGAAGATTTTGATGCAGAGTTAGCTGGGAACGTGTTGGCTAATTCCGTTTATCGGAGAAATTTAATCGATAGTTTATTAAAGTTTATTCATGAAAAAGAATATGGCGGAGTTTCCCTGGATATAGAATTTATTCCTCCTGCACAAAGAGATAATTTTAATACATTTTTGAATGAATTGAAAACTGCGCTTGGTACGCTTATTCTACATGTTAATGTACATGCAAAAACAGAAGATTTGCCAACAAACCCGATTGTAGGAGCCTATGACTATCAGGCAATTGGAGCGATTGCAGACGTGGTAGCTGTTATGACCATTGATTATGGATATCCAGGCGGTCCACCCGATCCGGTAGCACCGTTGTGGTGGATGTACGAGGTTGTCCGATATGCAACAAGCTTAATTGATTCTCGCAAGGTACAAATTGCTTTTCCTTTGTATGGATATGATTGGAGAGTAACTGATAATACGACTGCTGCTTTATCAGTTATAGGTGCCCAAAACCAGGCAATCTCTGCCCAAACAGTAATTGCCTTTGATCAGGTTGCTGCCTCACCGTGGTATCGATATTGGGAGGAAATGGAGGAGCATATCGTTTGGTTTGAGGATATTAGGAGTTATCGGGAAAAATATAATGTAGTCGATCAGTATCAATTGTTAGGTGTAACATACTGGCAATTGAATTTGCCGGCACCACAGAATTGGAATTATTTAAGTAATCATTTTATGGTTACATAAATCGACTAGTTCTGGAGGGACAAACATAAAGCATACACTATCGATTACCACCCTTCCTTAGATATCGGGTTCTCTTCCTTGGATATATCTTACCAAAGGAAGAATGATGCTTTTCTAAAGCAAAAACACGAGCATCCATTGATGTTCGTGTTTTGACGTAAATCGAATAATTCTGTTAGCTAGTCTTATAACTTCTTAAGAAACAAGCTTCTTTTACTCAGTCTGTTCTTCGTCATTGTCTCCGGCCATATAGCTATCTGACACTTGTTCATGTGTTTCGGCTAAACCTTTGCTCATTTGATCATTTCGTTTATAATCTTCTACCTCATAATTTCGTTCTGCGATTTTGGTATTCTTTTTTGGATCCATACTATCACCTCACTTTTAGCATAAACCCACTGGCCAATTATATACTCTTTTTGTTGAATTGAATTAATTTATGTTCGAACTGATATTGTTTTTTCGGCTGATTGGTTTCCTTATAAAATTCTACTAATGCTAAATAAGCTTCTTGTTTGATCGCTTGATCATTTACTTTTTCAATTGTCCCGGCTCCAAGTTCATAATATTTTTCAGCTTGCTTTATCTCCCCTGCTTGATAATAGCTATAACCTAGTCTAATGGTAGTTAATCCTTTCTCATTGCGGCAATTGGATCCTAACTTTTTATAAATCGAAAGTGCTTCATGATAACGTACAATCGCATTATCTAAATCAGCTTGCATTAAAAAGTTATAAGCAATGGCTTGTAAGGTATTGGCATACGCTAATGTTCGCATTTTATCTTGTATTTCTAGACCATGTAAAAACTCAGTATACATATCCAATGCTTGATCATATATTTCTTGTTTGGAATAAATCTTTCCTAAAGCATATAAAAACTGCATGCGAATCTTTGGATATTTATCTGATAAGGGTAAACCCGCTTCTAAAAAATGCTTTGCTGTTTGGTCTTCGCCCATTTTTAACGCAATCGTACCTAATTTAGAATACAAAAACACGACAAGAAAATGGTCTATGTCATACTTTTGATTGATAATCTCCATGACTCGCTCATAATATTTTACTGCACGTGGAAATACTTTAAGATTTTCTTCAATCTCTGCAAGCAACATAAATCCTCTTACAGATAACGGATGCTCTGTATTCACCAGTTTTATAGCTTGATTAATGATCCGGCGAGCCTTTTTTAAATCAATATGAAAGTACAGCTCTCCTGTTTTCATCAACAGGGTTGCTTTGCCCTCATCTGAAAGCAAGGTGTCCTCTCTAGCAGTGATGTTATCAAACAATTGAATCGCTAGTTCCGGTTGTTCCAAAGCGAGATAGATATCAGCTAACTGATCGGTAACCTTCATTACCATTGGATCAACTGGTTCTAACTCTTCCAACATTAGTTTTCGAGCCTGTTCCATTTGGGTGTGGGCCTGATGTAATTCTTCTTCTTGATAAAACAGCCAGCCGATCCGTTGATAAATAAGTGCTATGTCGATACTATCCGCTTGTTTCTTTTCAAGATATTGCAATACCTTTGCTAATGTCATTCTTGCCTGACTGAATTGCTTAAACTGTTCATCCAATTTGGCAAAAGCAAAATGAGCCTGCAACCAAATCTGCTCTGCCTCCTGATCACGATAGCGGTGCTTCATAGCTTGTTGAAAATGATGAGAAGCTAAGGTATAGTTCTTCTCTGCCTGATAAAATAAAGCTACTGTGTAATGAAGAAATAGAAGTTCAGCATTAGACAATTCCTCTATTTTTTTCAACTGTTGTTCGATTTCCACCACATCTCGTTGTACCAGCTGATGCTGACCTAGTTTCATTTTTTTGATTATGGCATTTGCTTTTTGCTTCCATTCCATTTTTATCACACCTTTTTAAGCTTTTCGAACTTGTTTCTTGTAGATGACATAGCTTCTTGACAAGTAACGTATAGGGAAACTGAACACATGCACCATTCTAGTGAACGGCCAAATCGATGCAAAAGCATAATTGGCAAGTAAGTGAATTTTAAACCAAACAGGGACTTCCGCCATTAAATGCGGTTCAATTCGAAATATGAATAACCCTCTAAACCAAGGTGCAATCGTTGTTCGATAGTCAAACCCATGTGAATCGACATTTAAAAACGTTGCTGATAAACCTGACACGACAACAATCATTAAAAAGAATAAGACGGCCCAATCGCCTTTGGATGTTGTTTTTTTAATCCGTTGTACACTTAAACGACGATAACAGAGTAAAACAAGACCGATCACTGCTGCAATCCCTGCTGGAATACCAAATGCAAGTGCGATTATATGGTACTGATGCTCGGTAACACCGAATGATTCATAAACAGTTACAGGGACTAATATTCCAAGAAAGTGACCACCTAAGACAAACAACATTCCCCAATGAAACAAAGTCGAGCCGATTCGCAAATGTTTTTTCTCTAAAAATTCACTTGATTTGGAGGACCAGCCAAACTGATCCTTTTGATAGCGATAAATATGACCACCAATGAATATGGTTAACACGATATAAGGAAGGATTCCCCATAGAATCCAATCGATGGAAGCACTCATTGTTCTGCTCCTTTCTCCTTTAACTTAGCTGATTGTTAATTAATTGTTCACGCATCGATTGCATGATACGAACATCTTCTAAAGACAATGGCTTTTCATCTACAGTTAGCGCTTCTTCCTCTACTTCCAACCCTTCAGCCTTTATCAATGTGATTAATGCGTTTAATAGAAGATGATAAGCACTTTCGAATTTGACTAACTTATTCTTCGTTTCTACAATCGCTGCGACATGTTTTGCTAATAACTCGAGCCTTATTTCTTTTCTTGCTTCTCCACAAAATTCAAGCATTAAAGGCAAGAAATCAGGAAGTTCCTTATCCGTTACTTCAAAACCAGCCGCTTCATAAAATTTCTTCAGCTTTAATAGTTCTAAACCTCTTTCTTTTTGTTCCCCTAGCTTTAAATAAGTCATATATAAGTTAGAAGTTTTGCCGAAATCAAATACTTCGATATAATGTTCTACCCATTGATCCTGATCCCATTCAGAAATAGCATCGAGAAAACCTGTGAGCGACTTTTTAATGGATAGTTCCTCGATTTCAGCAACAAATCGTTGGGCTTCTTCAACCGCCAACCTATGCTCTTCAGTTGGGTAGCGAAGTAAAAAGCTGATTAACTGGTAGGTTGAAGATATCACTTCATGTTTCATACTATTTCCCTCCTTAGGACAAGACGCCACAGCTTCCTGGTCCACCAGCAAAATCAAGACCACATGCACCTTGATCCTCATATAAATCCCGAACATCTTCACGGTGGCTTTTTGGAATCACAAAACGATCATCATATTTCGCAATCGATAATAAACGGAACATTTTTCTAGTTTCTTCTTTCGTTAAACCTAATTCCTTCATAATCTCTTCATCAAAGGTTTTTCCAGTTGTTTCTGCTCGCATAAAGCTTCTCATTACCGCCATTTTTTTCAGTACAGTCCGTATATGATCCGTATTTCCGGCTGTTAAAAGGTTGGCGAGATACTCAATTGGAATACGCATATCATCAATCGCTGGGAAAATATCGTCAACGTCTGCAATACTGCCTTTTCCTTCGATTACGTTCATCACGGGGCTTAGTGGTGGAATATACCATACCATTGGCATTGTGCGGTATTCGGGATGTAAAGGTAATGCGATTTTCCAATCAATAATCATTCGATAAATAGGTGACTCTTGTGCAGCCTCAATCCAGTCATCATGTATACCATCTTTTTTCGCTTGTTTGATCACCTCTGGATCATTAGGATCCAAAAATATTTTTAATTGTTCCTCATATAATTTATCTTCATCTTCAACAGATGCTGCTTCTAATACGCGATCTGCATCATACAACATGACACCGATATAACGGATACGGCCTACACATGTTTCAGAACAAATCGTCGGCTGGCCATTTTCAATCCGTGGATAACACATTGTACATTTTTCCGCTTTATTTGTTTTCCAGTTAAAATAGACTTTTTTATATGGACATGATGTTACACAATGACGCCATGCTCGGCATGCATTTTGATCCACTAATACAATACCGTCTTCATCTCGTTTATACATTGCACCTGATGGACAAGAAGATACACACGGTGCATTGATACAATGTTCGCAAATTCTAGGAAGATACATCATAAATACGTCTTCGAACTCAGTTTTGATTGATTCTTCCATTTGCTCAACGTTAGGGTCACGCAAACCTGTTATATGACCACCAGCCAAGTCATCTTCCCAGTTCGGTCCCCATTCCAAATCCATAAACTCACCAGTGATAGCTGATTTTGCACGAGCTACCGGTTGATGTTTACGTTCTTCGGAATTCGTTAACTTTTCATAATCATAGTTCCATGGCTCATAGTAATCATCAATAGTTGGTTGATATGGATTATAAAAAAGGTTCATCAACCGTTTTGTTTTGGAACCTGATTTTAATTTTAATTCTCCCTTGCTATCTAGCTCCCAGCCACCTTTATAATGGTCCTGATCTTCCCAGCGTTTCGGATAGCCGATACCAGGTTTTGTTTCGACATTATTAAAGTACATATATTCTGCACCCGGACGATTTGTCCAGGTGTTTTTACACGTTACACTGCATGTATGACAACCAATACATTTGTCTAAATTCATGACCATCCCGATTTGTGCTTTAATCTTCAAGCCAATCAACCTCCTCTAGTTTGCGAATGACAACATGTAAGTCACGTTGATTTCCTGTCGGTCCATAATAGTTAAAGCCGTAGCTAAGCTGTCCGTAGCCACCAATCATATGGGTAGGTTTCATATGAATTTTGGTTGGACTATTATGAGTACCACCTCGATTTTTCGTTAAGTTGGTTCCAGGTACGTGAATATGACGGTCCTGTGCATGATGCATAAATGCCATCGTCCTCGGAATCCGGTGTGAAACAACTGCTCTGGCAACGACCACACCATTACGGTTAAAGCACTCGATCCAGTCATTATCTTCAATACCAGCCTCACTTGCATCATCTTTGTTAAGCCAAATAGTTGGACCGCCTCTGAATAAGGTCAGCATTGGCTGTGCATCGTAATACATACTGTGAATCGACCATTTGTTGTGTGGGGTCAGGTAATTTAACGTTATTTCTTTCCCTTCCACTGGCGGGCGATCCTTCTTAAACGGTGTATGGTGGAGCATTGGTTTATACGTCGCCATTTCTTCTCCAAATTCTTTCATCATTTCATGATCTACAAAGTATGACTGTCTTCCGGTTATCGTACGGAACGGAATTAATTTTTCGATATTGGTAGTAAAAGGGGAGTACCTTCTGCCACCTTTTTCTGAGCCGCTAAATGCCGGGGACGTAATGACTGTTTTGGGCTGAGCATTAATTTGCTCAAAGGTAAACAGTTCTTCCTCTCGTTCTTCCGCTAAATCTTTCAGCTCTAAGTTTGTTTGTTTTTCTAATGCTTCCCACGCTTTCACTGCTACTTTACCGTTTGTCGTTGATGACAGACGTAATATTGCTTCACATGCATCTCGAGCATCGGTGATATTGGGTAGACCTTTTGATATACCTTCCTCTTCTACTTGACCAATGGCATGCTTTGTTTGTTCATATTCCTTTTCCATGGACCAATTGATTCCTTTGCCACCGTAAGGATTTTTCGCAATATTATCCCCCAGTGAAGTGAACTTTTTATATAATTGTTTATAATCACGTTCTACGACATGAACATTTGGCATTGTTTTACCTGGAATTGGTTCACATTCACCTTTTGACCAGTCTTTGATTTCACCCAATGGTTGTGCAATTTCTTGTGGTGTATCATGTTGTAATGGGCTTGTGACAATTTCCTTAAATGCTTCAAAATCTACTTCTTCTGCTAAATCTGAAACCCCTTTTGCTAATGCTTTGAAAATATCCCAATCCGATTTTGCCTCCCATGGTGACGAAATTGCTGGGTTGAACGGGTGTACAAACGGGTGCATATCGGTACTGGATAAATCATGTTTCTCATACCATGTTGCTGCAGGCAAAATCACATCGGAATAAAGACCGGTTCCTGCCATACGGAAATCTAAGTCAACCAGTAAATCTAACTTTCCTTCTGGTGCTTGATCACGCCACTTTATTTCTGATGGTCGTAGGCTGTCTTGATCATCATTTAATAATCCATGATCTGCGCCTAGTAAATGCTTTAAGAAATATTCATGACCTTTTCCCGAGCTAGAAATTAAATTGGCTCTCCAGACAAAAAGAGTTCTTGGATAGTTGACCGGATTGTCCGGGTCTTCTATGGAAAATTCTAGTTGTTTCTCTTTTAATTGATCGGCCACATATTTACCGATTTCTTCTTGTGTTTGATTACCAGCTTTCACCGCATCTTCGTAAACTTTCGTACTGTTTTGCTTAAATGTTGGATAAGATGGTAACCAACCTAGCCTTGCTGCTAATACATTATAGTCTGCTGGATGTTCATATCTTGCCTCGTCAACCGTTTTGGCTGTTAACTCATTAATCGATGTTTCTTCATAGCGCCATTGATCCGTTGCAAAATAGAAAAAGGATGTTCCATTTTGTAGTTTCGGCGGTGCTTGCCAATCTTTTGCAGTTGCTATCGTGTTCCATCCTTCGGCAGGACGTAACTTCTCCTGACCGACGTAATGTGCCCAGCCACCGCCGTTTACCCCTTGTGCACCAACCATAATCACCAGGTTGACAACTGCTCTGTAGATCGCATCGGAATGGAACCAGTGGTTAATGCCTGCTCCGACAATGATCATCGAGCGGCCATTGGTATCAATCGCATTTTGCGCAAACTCACGAGCAATTTTGGTTACTAGATTTCGATCGACACCAGTAATTTTCTCTTGCCATGCCGGTGTGAAGGCTTCGATCTCATCATAGGATGACGCAACATCACCGCCAATGCCCCGGTCAATACCATAATTGGCGAGCATTAAATCATAAACTGTTGTAACATGCTCGATTTTCCCATTGATTACTACTTGTTTCACCGGAATGTTACGCTTCATCGTTGATCTTGTATTAGCATCGAAATAAGCAATTTCTACTGTTTTGATCTTATCCTCGATTCCTAAAAAGCCTAGAACTGGTTCGATCTTTTCCCCATTCCGTTCATCAATTAGCTTCAGATTCCATTTACCCTCTTTGTCCCAGCGACTACCCATCGTTCCTTGTGGCACAGCGAAATCCTCTGTTAAAGCATTGTACATTAACGGCTTCCATTCACTATTGGTCGTTTCTAATGCTAAATCCTTCGCATGCAGAAAACGGTCGGCAATATAAGTGTCTCCTTTTTGTTTTAATCTTACGGTAAAAGGAAAATCAGTATATTGTTTGGCATAGTCTTCAAAATATGGCGTGCGTTTTTTTTGATAAAACTCATTTAAGATCACATGCCCCATCGCCATCGCAACAGCACCATCTGTACCCTGTTTCACCGACATCCAATCATCTGAAAATTTGGTCGATTCAGCATAGTCCGGACTAACGGACACTACTTTTGTTCCTTTATATCGTGCTTCTGCCAAAAAGTGTGCATCTGGTGTACGGGTTAACGGTACGTTTGAACCCCAAGTCATAATATAACCGGAATTGTACCAGTCAGAGCTTTCAGGTACATCTGTTTGGTCTCCCCAAATTTGTGGAGATGCTGGTGGTAAGTCTGCATACCAATCGTAAAAACTAAGCATTGGTCCACCGAGCAATGACATAAAGCGACTTCCTGCTGCATGACTAACCATGGACATCGCCGGAATTGGTGAAAAACCGATGTTACGATCTGATCCATATGTTAACGTGGTGTATAAAACAGAAGCAGCCACTAATTGAGTGACTTCTTGCCAATCTGCACGAACTAAACCACCTTTGCCTCGAGCACTTTTGTACATTCGTGCTTTTTCCGGGTCCTCCACAATACACTTCCAAGCATCTAACGGATTTTCATGTATCTTTAAAGCTTCACGCCATAACATTAATAATTTTTTTCTAACATAAGGGTATTTAACACGCAGCGGACTGTAAATATACCAAGAAAAGCTTGCTCCCCTTGGGCAGCCACGTGGTTCAAAGTCTGGCATGTCTGGTCCTATAGAAGGATAATCAATTGACTGCCCTTCCCAGGTTACAATGCCATCTTTTACAAATATATTCCAACTACAAGAGCCCGTACAATTGACACCATGTGTAGAGCGAATCACTTTGTCATGCTGCCATCTTCTGCGATAGACATTTTCCCAATCCCGATCACCTTCCTGTAATTGGCTATGATCGTTTGCATATTTTTCTTTTGGTTTTAGATAATTCATACGTTGCCATAATGGAGATTTTTTGTTTGGCATCTTGATCCCTCCGTGTTCCCAATCTCTATTGCTTATGTTCATTAAATCACGAACACACCAATACAAGGTGTGAACAACATCACACCAGACCGTGACGATTTTGTGACAAACACTGAGATATCAAGCTTTGATATATTTTTATATTTTTTGATTGAAAATGTTTGAAAAGTTTAATCAGTTGAAGTAAATATGCAAAGGTGGAATTCTTACTTTCCTATCTTAATGATTCGTTTCACGAGCAAAAATTCTAAATGAAACTGTAAGATTTCCCTGTAAAGTTAGGTTAACAAGGAAATCTGTCAATGAAAGTGAACGGTTTTCCCGGTAAACGAATCATTACCGGGAAATCTATCATTAAAATGGGAGGTTTTCCGTGTGAAATGTTAGTTTATGATAGTTCGATGTATGCTTTACGAACTTTTTTTAAAGAGATAACTTTTTTATGATGCAGCTGTTTATTTTGAAATGGGACTTGTTTATTGCGAAACTCTGCTTCTTTATTGCGAAATCGCTCTTGTTTATTGCGAAACACCGCTTCTTTATTGCGAAATCGCTCTCGTTTATTGCGAAATACCGCTTCTTTGCAATATAAAGTGAGTTCGACTAGTTTTTTGCGCCTACATAGACATCTCCATTTAAACTGCCCATAAAATGCTTACGGACACAACTCCATAAGAAAATCCTACAGCAACAAACTGTAGGATTAACATTACGAGTTAATCAGCACTTTTCCAAATCAGAAAAAGCTTTTTATAATTTTTACTGGAGTTTTCCAATTTCAGTAATACAATTGACTATCTACACAATAACTTCTGCTTCACAATGTCTGATAATAGTTCCATCCCCGTTACTTTACTAACGTGGATCACTTCTTCTGGAATTGTCGGTGTTTCTACCCAATTCGTTAAGATATTTTCCTGGCTAGTCACGTAAGAAGGTTCAAATCGAACACCTTCTTCTCCATCAAAAATAGCGGCATAAAAAATATCTGATTCAACAATATCTTGAAAGAAGTGACTGCCATAGGATAATTCCGGCATAAAACCTTTTTCTTGCGAGGAGACCTCACAGATAGCAGACACATGCTGAATTTCTGAAAAGTGGACAGGAACACCTAATGATGGTGTAGACGTACCCCATCGTCCCGGACCAATCAGAAAAACACGTTCATTCTTGAGATCTCTTGTTATTTTACCTATGGTGCGGGCCACACTGTATTTATCTTGTTCACTTAAATGGAGGTAATCATCCATATCTACATAAATACAATAATCGATTGGAATACGTACATTACCTCCCATAAAGTTACCCTTTGTTTGTATAAAACAGGCTTCGTCAGGTTTTATTTCTGGTATCTCTACTGATTGCCCCAATCCTTTTGTTTGCAATGGTCGACATTGGACAATGTTAATCTTAAAGTCATCTTTACCACGGAAATTAGCAGTAAACTCTACATCGACAGGATAATCATAAACACGCGCTATTTCTGCTAAAACTTCTCTCATCACTTCTGGAAATGTAGAATTTTTTAATAAGTTTTTAAAATCGAGAATATATGGTGTCGGCATATTCTTATAACCTAAATCCTTTAAACGGAAAGCTGTTTCGGTATCAATCGACGCAAATAGATTACGCTCAACATCCCAAACATTGGCTATTGCCTCATCAACCTTCACACTAGTCAATCGATTTTTCGACATCGATAAAACGTCGACTCCATGCTGTGAAAATTTCTTTAAATCATCCATATGCATTAACGGCTTCCTTGTCGGCTGATCTAATGTAACAATTTTGGCATAGTCATCAACGGTTCGGTCCACCGCTCTAGTACCTAATCCAAATACTAAACGAATCATACCTGCATCCATATCAACGCTTTTGTCCCATACGTAAAGATTGGAAGAATTACCAACTCCAGCAACATGCGGGAAGAAGTTATCTTCATAGTGATCACCAGATACTCGCTGAATCAAAATTGCCATTTGTTCATCTTTTTCAAATAACCCACGATTCATTCGATATTCCAGTGCATCTTCATTCATCGTACTGGCGTATACAGTACGGATCGCATCTTCTAATGCCTTATAACGCTCTTCCGGTGTGCCCTGATTCACACAAAAGACGCTATCATATTTTCCGGCAAATGCATTTCCGAAATTATCTTCCAACAACGAACTGGAACGAATAATAATCGGAGATTGACCGAAATATTCGAGTACCTGGACGAATTGTTCCTTAATGTTGGAAGGGAATTCTCCATTTAGTAATTTCTCTCGTAGTTCCCTTGCATACTTATAATAGCCTTCTTTTGTTTTTTGTTTAACACGCAATTTCCATCCACCATTTTGCACAATATACGTATAGAAAATATCAGATCCAATATAAAAAGAATCATGTGCTTCCATATATTTTGCAAAGCGATTCTTTTTGTCTTCTTTTAATATTTTTCTAGCTAACAGCATCCCGACACTTTTCCCACCAATAAAGCCTGTACCTACTTCTCTAGACGCAATTGTTAATATGTCTTGTAATGTAAAATATTGATCACATAGGTCAAACATTCTCGACTTTTCACCTAGTAAAAGAGTCACCAAAAATCTTTTTGTTTTTTCTTGCGTCACCTGATCTTTTTGCAAGTCATCATATGCTCTTGAAAAAATAACATCCCAATAATCCATCCGTTCTTCCACACGATTGATATTAGAAAATAAAGCAGATGCCTCTGCACTTGCTGTAATACTCTTTACTCGCTCATCTTCAATTAAATGAGGGAAAAACATCGTAGGGGAGTAGCGTTGCCATACTTTTAATGGATGAATATAGTGTTTGCCATCCACTTCATACAAATCTAACAAAACTTGTGTAGTTTCACGTATTCGGGCGATCGTTGCATAAGTATGAACATTCCGGTTAATCGCAAAATATGCAACTGTATCTAATTCATATAAATAAGGACAGCACACTTTAAAAAAGTTGCCGATCATTAAATCCGAACACCAACTTGACAATAAATCCGTCAAACTATCGAATACATAAAACGTTTTAAATCCTTCATTTTCAATTAACCGATGAATTTCAGTAGCAAAGCTTTCAAATCCTTTTTTAGCATCAACATTATACTGTTGAACTCCTTCTCTTTCGACCAATGGTTCATGTTTACCGAAGCGTACATAGATAACTTTTCGACCATCTTGTAAAGCTTTGTCAACATACGGAGTAATAATATCTTTATATGCATGAATGTTATCCACTTGCCATACTACATTATCTCCTAGTCTCAGCGAGTCAATCGTCTTATCAAACCCAGGAATTCCTGTGGATATTTTTAATTCCATTTCCATCTTGATCACCAACCACTTCTTTAAATACCTTATATTCTAATTATAACATCATATCATCATAATCCTATATCGATTAGGCATCAATACATTCCAATAAGTTGATAAGTAAAGTGTTGTGTGTATTCGTTTGATGCAGAATGGATTTAGTTACCATCGATTAGAAATGGTCTAATTGACACGAAATGTTAGAAAAATAGGCATTCTTAATGATTAGGAGACCGCTATACTACACGAGTTACTTGAAATAAGGTGCTTCAGGAGGTTTACAAGAGGACTATTCGAAATGAATTGTTTTAGTGACCATTTTGAAATATATCAATCACATAACCATCGCTTCGGCTGCCCACATCCCTTTCCGTGGGGTTTCCCCTAGGAGCGGAAGTGGGCGGCCTTCACTATGATCATTCTCTACAACGCTAGCATGAAGTAATACGGTTGCTTTTATAATTACAAATAGCATTTGCCACTTTGTCCATTGTAAAAAATCAACCTATTTTATGATAAAAATTGTTGCACCTTCTCAGAGCGGAGACTAATTGCGAAGACTCCTGCGGGAATAGCACGAGCCGAAAATCCACTTTGCAAAATGTTTTTCTTTGCAATGTTAGTTGAGGCCGTGCCCGTGGAAAGCGAAGTAATTAGTCGGAGTGTTGGCAAATACACATAAAACATTTCAAAGTTACTACTTCGATTAACACGATCATTGAGTTGATTTTATACTTCCTTTGAACATAAACTCTTTTATTCCCATCTGGCCTCTTCCTGAGTCTGTGTGTTTAGTAATTTCTGTAATGCTCTCTGATCATACTTTATTCTTTCCTTTATTTCCTCATTTATATGTTCGATTGCTTCACTTGTAATAGCCTTTCCACCATGGAAATCTTTCATCGCTACATCCCAAATAAATTTAATGTCTTGATCTAAAGATTGAGGTCTACCTGGGACTTCTTTGTTTAAAGCAATCCAGTATAGTTGTTTTAAATCGGGATTAATGAAATATGGATCGTTTTCTACATGTTCATACATATATAGCATGTCATCAGCCATCTTTTTTGCAAATTCCCATGCCAATTCCTTATGTTGACTTTTTTCAGAGATGGCAATAGACATACTTGCCTGCTTGTCGACACCTGCTAATCCAAAAGGTAAAGTCGTGATTCCCCATTTTCCATTTTGCTCTGGAACCCACTCCTGTAAACGACTTGCAACATAACTAGCCATTTGAAACATTACTAAGTTATCATTTTGAAATGCTTCTCTTCCTCTTTCATCCCAAATATTAACATAAGGGCTAAGGTCTTTTTCAACTACCTCTGTTGCGATATTAAAAGTAGTAACAAAAGGCTCATCATCCCCCAAATACTCGAATTCTTCGTCTAAAAAGTAATTGGTTCTTAATACCATCTCTAGTAACATATGCTCCGAATCTAAAATATAGTGGCCATTTTCTTTGAGGTCTTTAGCCATTTCTAGCCAATTTTCATAGTCATTTATATATTTGGATAATTCTAGTGGGTCACTAGGGTAGCCATATTCACTTAATATATCTGCTCTATAGTAAGTAACATAAGGGAAAAACAATAACGGGATCGCAAACATGTCGGTTCCATCTTCACTTTTATAATGATTTAACAAGCTTTCTGGTCTTCGGTCAAAAAAACTTTCGTCATAATAGCTTTTTTCGTATAAATTTTCAAAACCGCTTATACCAGTAAATTCACCTAAAGCATAATCAGGTAAAATATATAAATCAGGTGTTTTTCCAGCTAACATACCTTGTCGATATTCTTTGATTAGATTATTTTCATCAATCACTTTTATATTGACATCAACACCTGGATGCATGTCTAAAAACTCTGGTAATGAATCTTCAAAGACGTTACTATGCGTCCAAATAACCAATTCGTTCGCTTGTGCAGACTCCTCTTCTACCTCAACCAAGTCACTACTTAGAGAAGATTCCTGAAGGGGCTTAAAACTTGAAGAATGACAACCTACTAAGATCAGTATACTTATTGCAGCTATCCATATTGTGAATGGTTTCAATCGTTTTCCTCCCCTTATGTCAAATCTTCTAGATCATGATGACGTTTTTTCTCTTCATACATTAACGAATCAGCATGATGCAATAAGGCATCTAAAGTCTTTCCATTCTCAGGATAAAAACTTATTCCAATACTAGCAGTAAGTGTTATTTCCGTTTGATTAATCATTAACGGTTGAGTAATGGCTTCAAGTAATTGTTTGCACAACCTTTGTACTTCTTCCTCTGTTGTTAATTCCACAATTGCCACAAACTCATCACCAGCTAAACGATAAAATGTAATAGCTTTTCCTTGTTCAAATTTCTTTAACCGTTTAGCAAATAATTTTAATAATAAATCTCCTCCACTATGTCCAAGCGTATCATTGACTTGTTTAAATTTATCCAAATCAATAAATACAATCGAAAATCGATCTAGCTTCGCTTGTTCCTCTAACATCTTAGTTAAATCAAGATGAAATGAATAACGATTTGGCAAATCTGTTAATGTATCAAAGTGTGCTAAACGATATAGTTTTGACTCAGATTCTTTTAATTGATTAGTCCTTGCAGTAAGCAAGTCATTCTTCTTTTTAGCATCAGCAAACATTTGCTGCAGCTGGTTTGCTACTTTTTCAATGTTTTGTCCCAATTTTGAAAATTCATCAATCGGTGTATTTTTCCAATAAAAGGTTTCTTGTCGCTTCATTTTGCCTGGTAAATCGGTCGTCATTTGTGTCAGATGTGATAAAGAATTCGATAATATTCGATTCACTAACATACCAAATACTAACGCAATGAATAAAACAAACAATGCGAACAATAGGTAATCAGTAAGGTTAGTTGCTAAAGCTAGTACACTACTACTAATAGGAATAATTAATAATGTTGTTTTGTTTAAAAAGGCAGTTTCCCCGATATAATAGCCTTGATACCAATCAGATAAAGTTTGGTGACTGGACGGTAGCCAAATAAAACCATGTGAATGAATCTCCTTAACAAACCCAGCTTCCATTTCTAGGTTAGAACTTGATTCATTTTGATTATTCGTATCAAGCCATATTTGCTCTCCTTGATCCATAATCAAGATTCGTTTGTTTGAAGTGCCAATAAACTCATCTAAAATCGATTTAATTTTAGCTTTTTCTAAGTTAGCGTCTAATTCATAATTTTGAATGTCATTAGAGTCCATTTCTGCTATTTTCCGTTGTAATCTCTCTTCCAACTGTTGATAATGAAGATAATATTCCTGATATATATCATTTTCCATTGCTCTAGCATTAACTACAATGATGATGAGTAATGGGAATACAGCCGAAAAAATTAGTATGTGAGAAATCACCTGTCCAAAATATAACTGGTTATGTGCAGGAAACCAGCTTTTTAATTTGGAAATAAGCGGAAGGTAATCACATAACATATCTGCAACTAAGGCAGAAACCAAAGTAGCGGTAATAACCTGAAGGATCATAAAGTTAGTTAAAATCTTCATACTTGCAAAAACCTCTGGAAAGAGTAATTCCACCACAAAATATAGTATAAATAGAATGATAGAATAAGCAAAACTCCACGTAAAAAGGTCTTTTCCTTTTTTAGAATAAAACGCTCCTATGATCAGTACTTCAAGAATACTAATGAAGACAAATGAATTGCCAATATGAAGAAATTCCGTAAGTAAACTCATACAAATGGTTAATAAAAATGCAAATCGGAAGCCGAATACCCGAATGGATGCTAGGTATAAAACCGGTGCAAAGGATAAGGTTATACCAAAAATTAATGGAACAGCATATATTTGCGCAAAGACAGATAAAGTTAAAATCAATATAAACAATGATATTTTTTTACTCATGACATTGCGCATATGTTTGTCTCCTCACTCAATTCACTCTTTATTTAGGTATTAAAAAAACACTATACAAAAAACGTATAGGTTTCCTGTTGTTTATATCAGGTAACCCAGCCATCATTGTGATTTTTCACCTTAGATCTGTGGTTTTGCGTCTCTATTTTTCAATAGATTTGCCTTTTTCTATTAGTACTATTATATCATAAAAATTAACATAACTGACATAGAGCATAAATCTATTTTCCTACAATCATATAACAATCATCTAATAATAATCAATACAATTTAGAATTATTTTAATGAACACGATAAATTCAGGGGGCCAACCACATTCTTTACTACTCATATTATACAATAATTTTTATCTTAGTTTTGATCAAAAAAATAAAGAGTAATCCTTCTAAAGATTACTCTCAGCATTTTTTCAGGCAATTTAGCATCATTACTCAGGTACTTCAGTTTCATCCTCCCAAGCAAGCATGCCGCCTTCCATATTGGTTGCTTCAATTCCATTTGCCTCTAAATATTCAGTTGCTCTCCCACTTCGAGCTCCAGAACGACATACCATATAGTAATGTTCGTCTTGATTAAATTCTTCTAAACGGTCAGGTATTTCTCCTAATCTTATGTGCTTTGCTCCAGGAATTATACCTTGTGCCACTTCATCATCTTCCCGCACATCAATGATATTTACTTTCTCGCCATTTTTTAATTTGTTTGCCAATTCTGTTGCTTGTATCTCCTTCATGATTATACCTCCAATGAGTTTATACTTTGTATAGCAATCATACGCTAGTTGACGTATAGATTAGTATGTGATCAAACTCTCATTGAATCATATCATTATTACGTTTTCTTTTCTAACATTTAATCTAGCTTCTTACTATTAAGAAAACTGCCATTATCCTAATTGATAAAAAAGAGACAGACATATAAGTCTATCTCAACAATATTATACAATTTTAAACTTTTGAACTTCTTTTTGTAATTCCTCGGCTAAGACATCTAATTCATGGGCACTTTTTGATACTTCTTCCATTGAATGATTAGTTTCCTCCGCTGAGGCTGCTGTTTCCTCAACAGCAGCAGCAGATTGTTCACTTACAGTTGCAATTTCATCAACCGATTTATTCATTTCTTCACTATTTTCATTAACTTCTTCCAAGCTTTTAACCATGTGTTTCACACGATTTACCATATCTGTAATGGATTGATTAATTTGTGTAAAAGTCTCACCAGTTCTCTCCATTTGTTCTGTACCTTTTTCCACTTCTTGAAATCCAGATTCTAAGGAGTGAGCCATTTGTGCTGATTCATCCTGAATATTCGCTACAAGTCCAGTTATATCAGCAACTGAGTCTGTTACTTGTTCAGCAAGTTTTCTTACCTCATCAGCGACAACAGCAAATCCTTTACCTGCCTCTCCCGCTCTTGCTGCTTCAATGGCGGCATTCAATGCAAGTAAATTTGTTTGCTCAGCAATCTCTTTAATAACAATTACAATTTTATCTATTTCTTCCGTACGCTTGTCCAAGCCTGATACTTTTTGGTAAGAGTCCTGAACCATTTGATAGATGGTTCTCATTTGGCTAACAGACTTTTCTAGTTCCGTACGTCCCCCCTTACTTATATTCATAACATCCTGTGACTCACTTGCTACTTGATTACCTTGGTCCGCTACTTCTTTCACTTTTCGATTATATTGTTCAACAGAACCGGATAAGTCAGACGCAGAATTTGCCTGTGATTCACTTCCTGATGATAATTCTTCCATAGTAGCAGCTATTTGTTCACTACCTTCACGTACCTGGTCAGCAGATTGATTTAATGTACTGCTTTGCTGCATCACACGCCCAGTAGCTATCATCACCTGATTAACCATTCCATATAAGTTATCTTTCATTTGATTCATTGCATTTGCTAGTTCAGTGAATTCATCCCTACTCCTTACTTCTACTTCCTCTCCTGATAAATCACCTTGTGCCAAACGATTCAATTCGCTCTTTATTGTCGAAATATTATAGTTAATCACTCTAACGATTAATGTAACAATTACTATACCGACAATAACGGCGATAATTCCGGTAATAAGAGTCGAGGTAACTAAATCTTGACGCATATTCGAAGCAATTAGATACATATCAAAATCAATTGCACCTACCCCAATTAATTCGTTATCATCACCATAAAATGCTTTGGCCAAAGTTACTACCGGTTTACCAGAAGCAGTATCAATATACGGTTGTGTCCATATTACATTTTCAGGTGACTGAGTAGCCTGATTATACCAGTCCGTTGTTGTCGAATCGTAATCATTTAAATCCACTTCACTATCAGGAATATTATTTAAATATAAAGCACCCTCAGGTGTTCCTAAATATAAATTAATAATATATTCATGATTATGAGCTTGCTCTGTTAAGTAACTTTCATAGTAATTCGTTAATTTGGGATCATTAACTGTAGGCATATGAGAATAGTTTGCATCTTGGAGATCAGAAGCGGAAACCTTTTCATAGTTTAATTCTTCTGATTCAGTAAGTGTAGTTAGAAACGCTTCGTATTCTTCAAAAGTTTCCTGATATTTTGGTGACATTTCTACAATATCATCTTTTTGTATTATTGCTTTTTCTAATACCGCTGTCTTTGCATAGGCTATGTAACCCACAACTCCCATTGGAATGACTAATAATAAAATCATAATAGCAGGTAATTTGTATTTGATTTGCTGAAACTTTTGCATGATTGTCCCCTTCCTCTTGTAGTATATAGTTCCTCTTTCTATATTACCATTAATAAATTTTCATTACTATATGCAATAAACAAACAGTCATAAAGTACTAAAAAACTACACTCTTCATTTAAGTGTAGTTAGTCATTTATATGCAATTACTATACCGAGAGGTTTATGTTCCATTTGAGAACCCTCTATCGGCTCTATTAATGCGCCTCTTTGATAGAAGAACTTCTTCTTTTGGAATTGATCAAACATAGACATAAATTCAGTTTCTGTCATCTGATGGACATGGAATGGCGAACCGCATGGCTTGCCTTTACCTTCACCGAAGGGAGTAGATAAAATCAATGTCCCTCCAGGCTTAAGGAGATGATAAATATTATCCATAAATTGATCTTCAGCTTCAATATGTTCAATCGTTTCAAAACTTAGAATAACATCAAATGTTCCTAATTGATCAGGTAATGTAGGGTCTAGTACATCTGCTACCTTGAAATCAGATAGTGGGTGATAATAGTTTGCTTTTGCGTACTGAATCGCATTAAAATTAATATCAACACCGATAATTTCTTCAAGTTCATGTTTGCATTTTTTTGCAATAACATGTGCTCCATAGCCAACACCAGTTGCAAAATCCAATGTTCTACCGTAAATATGGGGCACCGAAAAATGATAACGTGCTAAGTGTTCTATTAATAACTCATTTGTAATGTCCATCTTCTCTGGTATTACACGCTCTCCATTATCCTTTAACAACATAATCACCGCTTTTTTTAATTTCCTATCAAGCGTAACATATTATGTCTATTTGTTAGAACAGAAAGAAAAAAAGATAACAGGTATAAGTTATACCTGTTATCTCTAAAATTATTTCACTATTAAAACTGGGCAATGTACTCGTTTTGCAATTTTGTGACTGACACTACCTAGTATCATCGTTTGTACTTGATTTAATCCACGGCTTCCTACTACAACAAAATCATATTCATTTCGGTTCGCAAAATCTACAATTGCAGGACCCGGTTCGCCGTGCACTACATGTGTTTCACATTCAAGGCCAGCCTCTTCAATTACTTCTATTACTGGCAACAATTTTTTCTGTCGTTCTTTTTTTACGTCATATTTATCTAAACCGTGTAAAACATCCTCTTTTGATGTTTTACCATCTACTGCATAGACAATATCTATTTTACCTTGATCAATCTGAGCAACCTTTACTGCATGAGACGCTGCTCGAATAGAGTGATCTGATCCATCAGCTGCTAATAATATCTTTTGATACATCACCACACCTCATTTACCGATTAATGACCTGAAGCTTTGGAAAAGCCGCCAATTTTCTGCTTCAATTGTTTACTTTCCGCATTTAATCCTGTATAAGTTACTTTAACATGGTTTTGTTCAAATTTCGACTCAATTTTGTCCAAAGCACCAATTGCAGAATCATCCCATAAATGGGCTAGGCTTAAATCAATTTCAACCTCTTCGATTGCTTCATTAAAATCGAACTTAGCTACTAAGTCATTAACGGAAGCGAAAAAGATCTGTCCATCTACTTTATAAACCTTTTTCTTACCCTCAACAGCTACAATTTGAGTCACTTTCACTTTTGAAATCTTAGCTGCGAAGAAAATAGCACTTAGCAGTACACCAACTAAAACTCCCTTAGATAAATCATGTGTAACCACCACAGTTCCAACTGTGAGTACCATTACAACAGCATCTGATCTAGGAACTTTATGAATATTTTTCACAGAAGACCAATCAAAAGTACTGATGGATACCATAATCATGACACCGGCAAGTGCAGCCATCGGTATTTGAACTACAATATTTCCTAAAACAAAGATTAAAAACATCAAAAATACACCAGCAACTAATGCAGATAATCGGCCTCGACCACCAGATTTTACGTTAATGACGGATTGACCGATCATTGCACATCCTGCCATTCCTCCAAAGAATCCTGATACAATATTGGCAATACCTTGTCCACGACTTTCTTTGTTTTTATCACTCTCAGTATCAGTCATATCATCTACGATATTAGCCGTTAACAATGATTCTAGTAAACCAACAATGGCCAGTGATAATGAATAAGGAAAAATGATTGCTAATGTTTCAAAGTTTAATGGAATATCCGGAATTAAAAAGACCGGAAGATCAGAACTTAAATTACCTAAGTCACCGACAGCACGTACATCAAATCCAAAATAAATGGCTAAAGCTGTCACTACTATAATTGCTACTAAAGTAGAAGGCACAACTTTCGTTAGCCGA
This sequence comes from Gracilibacillus saliphilus, assembly GCF_010994085.1. NCBI lineage: Bacteria > Bacillati > Bacillota > Bacilli > Caryophanales > Bacillaceae > Gracilibacillus > Gracilibacillus saliphilus. The sequence goes on from NZ_WJEB01000019.1 coordinate 52,593, forward strand.
GGGAAAATATAAATGATTGCTAGTGTTAAAGCGACTAAGCCATACATTACCCAACTTTCTCCTTCAAAATGTTCCAATTGTGAAGTAAAGATGAGAATGGCCAGCGCGTTAACGAAGCCTACCATTACCGATCGTGGTACGAATTTCATCACTGCTGCTAATTTGAAGACACCGAACAAAATTTGTAGTACACCAGTCAAGATTGTAGCTGCTAGTAAATACTGCAAACCATAATCAGCTACTAGGGTAACCATCAACAACGCCATTGCACCTGTTGCTGCAGAAATCATACCTGGTCTACCGCCGACAAAGGCAATCACTACTGCAATACAGAATGATGCATACAATCCTATCATTGGATCAACACCAGCGATAATTGAAAAGGCAATTGCCTCCGGAATTAACGCTAACGCTACTACTATACCGGCTAGAACGTCCCCTCTGACGTTTCCAAACCAATCTTGTTTAATTTTTGCTACGTTCATGAAGCACCTCTTTCTAATTTTTTTGGCATCTCTAATCCCCTCAGAGAAATTTTCCGAAATGAACAAAACGAATCATACCACAATTCACAAAATCGACAAAACTTAATGAAAACGCAGACATCCACTTCATACTTCCATTTTCATGTATACACGCTACTATACTTCTATTTTTTCTAATGCGAACAAAAAGTATATTTTTTAATATATTGCTTTTCTATCAGAAAATATATCTATTAATACAAAAAACTGACTATTAAATAGCCAGTTTCATTGTTAATCTGTTTTATTTTTTTAAAAAACTTTACTATACCGATAATTGGAGAGATAAGCGATCAATTATTATATTTCATCATAAGAAAAACCGGCTAACCTCGCCGGTCCTTTATTACTTTAGTAGTAATGATGAAATATTTGAACAGCTTGACCACCACTCGGGCTGCCCCCTTCCCTTTCCGTGGGGGTTGCGCCCTTCAGTATAAAAGTTGTGATATCAATGGTTATATACTTTCCTTACAAGCAAAAAAAGGGAAGTCTCCCTCCCTTTAAAATAACTTTTGCCATGTTTCCGGACCTACGATTCCATCCACCTTCAAATTATTCCGTCTCTGGTATTGCTTCACTTTTCGCTCTGTCTCTGGTCCAAAAATGCCATCGACTTTAGCACCTACTTTACGTTGTATAATTTCAACAACTTCTCCTCTACTACCCCTTTTTAAAATTCCAGGGTAATTAGCAACTAAAGTAGTTTTTTTATCTAGTCTTGCTCTAGTTACTGGACCTACAATTCCATCAACTTTTATACCTTCTGATCGCTGAAAAGCTTTTACAGCTGATTCTGTTTCATCTCCAAATACTCCGTCTGCCCCATATTTATTTAAACTAAAACCAAGCTTTATTAACTCTCTTTGCAGGTTTCTTACTTCCGGTCCATTGCTACTTTCCTTTAGTGTTTTATTTGAACTAAACTGATCCAAATAAGAAATCGGATTTACGGTAGATGATGGTTTATCAGCACGATATCCATATGGAGGAGCGGTTTCTACCTTTTTACGTACTTCGAAATGCAAATGTGATCCTGTTACATATCCGGTTTGTCCTTGATAACCAATTATTTGATTGTATGATACTGTTTGGCCACTATTTACGGCAACAGAATCGAGGTGTGCATAAAGCTGGGCTCTGTTATTTCTATCTCGAATTAACACTACATTCCCGTATCCTCCTAAGCCTGTACCACTTTTACCAAAGCCAGCATAAATAACGGTTCCAGAAGTAAAAGCATGAATCGGTGCTCGATGTGATTTCACTAAATCAACACCGGCATGAAAATCTCTTGAACCCCTTATCGGATGAGTTCTATAACCATATGGACTCGTAATTCGATATCCACGAAATTCCGCCATAAACTCCCCTCCCTTATAGTTTCTCTGCTCTATTACAAGTTTGCTTTACTACTTGATGACTAAATACAGCCAACCCAGTTGCAATAATTCCTTCCGCAATGGATCGTATGTTCCAACCATACAAATTACACGCTGCTAGGACTCCAATGGTTAATAAAATCCAAATAATCAGCCAATCAGGTATAAATGGTGTTCTTTTGCAGGCGTATCCGATAAACCAGAGTGCTGGTATAATAAAGTGAAAATCCTCTGGTAGCAAATGCCATAAATCATCCATCGAACGAACACCTCCTCTGATTTCTTCATTTGAGCCACTTAGCAGTTGAGTTCTTCCGCTTCGAACAGCGCAAAGTAAGGACTCATATTACAATATGTATCGACCTCCAATCATGACTTGGCATTTGACATGGAATTGTCTTATTTTTATAATCGGTGAGATACAAAAGAAAGTGTCTAAATTAATTTATTATTTTCAAAAAACTGTCTATGCTAACAATAATAGATTAAATATTATAAAATGAAGGATTACCTATTTAAATTAACTGCAACAAGAAAGGGGGAACTATGTCAATAATTGACATAGGTACATATGAAAAAAGAGGACTCGATAAGTGGTAAGGTTGGAAAAGTTGGCATTGTATTTATTATATCGGCTATCTTCGTTGCTATCTTCGTACTATGGGGTGCTATATCACCTTCAACCCTGAGCGATGCTGCAAACTCAGGGTTAGAATGGATGATCACTAACTTTGGTTGGTTCTATATGCTAATCACTGCCCTGTTTGTTATTTTTGTAATTGCGTTAGCCGTCAGTCCTTACGGGAAAATTCGATTAGGTAAAACCGATGACAGACCAGAATATTCTTGGTTTTCATGGATTGGCATGTTATTTGCAGCTGGTATAGGTGTTGGTTTTGTATTCTGGGGAGTTGCTGAACCAGTTCTATATTATATGGATCCACCTCTCGGATATGAGCCAGGAACTAGGGAATCCGCATTAGCTGGTTTACGTTACGGTTCTTACCACTGGGCTTTACATCCTTGGGCTATTTTTTCAATCGTTGGGATGACATTAGCCTATGTTCAATACCGAAAAGACCGACCAGCATTAATCAGTTCAGCATTTTACCCGATCTTGGGTGACAGAGTGAATGGTTGGGCTGGTAAAACGATCGATACATTAGCTGTATTGGCTACATGTACAGGGGTTGCGACAACATTTGGCCTAAGTGCCATGCAAATCACAGGTGGTTTATCTCATATTACACCAATCCCTAACTCACCATGGACACAACTAGTCATTATATGTATCGTTACCGTATTATTTATGCTTTCAGCAGCTCGCGGCCTTGACCGGGGAATCAAAATATTAAGTAATATAAACCTAGTTGTGGCTGGATTACTTCTACTATTTGTTATTATCGTTGGACCTACATTATTTATTGCTGAAAGTTTTGTTACGACATTAGGTGGTTACATAACAAATGTCGTTCCAATGGCACTTACTTTAACACCATTCTCAGAAAGTGAATGGTTAGGGACAAATACCATCTTCTTTTGGGCATGGCATATTGCATGGGCTCCATTCATGGGAATTTTCATTGCACGTATTTCCAAAGGGAGAACGATTCGAGAATTTATGGCTGGTGTACTGATTGTCCCTTCTCTACTTGCGATCATTTGGTTTACTACATTTGGTGGTACAGGGTTAAATATCGAAATGTACGGGACAGGAGGTCTAGCTGAATTAATTAATTCGGAAGTTGAATTAGCCTTATTTGCAACACTTGCTGAACTTCCGTTAAGTTTTATTACTAACACCTTAGCGATACTGTTAATTTTAATTTTCTTTATAACTTCTGCAGATTCAGCGTCATTTGTACTAGGGTCCATGACATCTAATGGCGATTTAGAACCAAAAAACTCAGTAAAATTAACGTGGGGATTCTTGATTGCAGGTGCCGCAAGTGTACTATTATTCAGTGGAGGTGGCGGTTTAAGTGCACTACAAACCGCTTCTATTATTGCTGCATTACCTTTCGCGATTGTAATGGTGCTCATGATCATTTCCATTGTTATTACACTAGGGAAGGATTGGAAGCTGGATCAAAGGCTCCATAGAAAAAGACGAGAAAAACGTGTAAAAACGGAGTTTAAAGACGAGTTTAAAGATGAAGTAAAGGAAGATATCCGTGATGATTTTAAGGACGACGTCAAAGAGGATATTTATCAAGATATGAAAAATGACTTCTATGATGACTTCAAAGAAGAAATTTACGATGAAATGAAAGAAGAGTTATATGATGATTTCAAAGAAAAAATATATGATGAAATGAAGGACGAAATTATCGAAGAAATAACAGACGAAGATAACATAGAGAAAGATAAACCCAACAAATAAGTCTTATAGCCCAATAGTGCTGTATTAACAAGTAGACACCTCCTTAAGCAAATTGCTTTCTTTGACAGCTGTATTTATGTCAGAATAAGATAGAAGCTTAAGAGAGGTGTTTTTATGCAAATTGAAATATGGTCCGATTTTGTTTGCCCATTTTGTTATATTGGTAAAACAAGATTAGAACAAGCTTTAGAAAGATTTCCACAGAATTTAGATGTTTCGATTCAATATAAAAGTTTTGAATTAGATCCAAATGCAGCTAAATATTCAGGGAAAAATATACATGAATCTTTGGCAGCTAAATACAATATGACAATCGATCAAGCAAAAGAAGCTAATCAACAAATTGGTGAACAAGCAAAAGCTGTAGGTTTAGATTTTGTTTTTGACACGATGAAACCAGGTAATACGTTTGATGCGCATCGGTTAAGTAAATATGCTCGCACATTGAACCGCGAGGCAGAATATATCGATACGATGCTTTATCAATATTTTACTTTATCAAAAGATCTTAGTGATAAAGGAACACTTCAATCTATTACAAATGAGCTTGGTTTTGATCAAAAAGAAGTTCAACGTATTTTAGAGGATGAAACAATCCATGCTGATTCTGTCAGACACGATGAAACAGAAGCACAACAATTAGGGGTAACTGGTGTTCCATTTTTTGTGATCAACAAAAAATATGCTATTTCTGGCGCCCAACCTATCGAAACATTTATGCAAGCATTAGAAAAAGTAGCAGAAGAGGAAAATAGTCAATTAGAAAATTTAAACCTTCAACAAGGTAGTTTTTGCGACGGTGATCAATGCAAATAAACCATCGCTATAGTGCAAAAATAGCTCTGTTCCATTTAAATGGAACAGAGCCTATTTTTTTGTGTTAAATTTAGTCCTTTAGTCCTGATTTAATGGTTAGGTGAAAAGTTTGCTATTTCTTGTCGTTTATTGAATAAAAACATGTTATAATCTATTTGAACTAATTCTTAATGATTATACATCATTTATCCACCAAGAATATTTACCTACACTAATTATGAAAACCCTTACTAATAATACTAGAAGTACGGAGGATTTGATTATGACAAACAAATTTATACACAGAAGTAAGAGCGCTTTCAACAAAGCAAAACAAGTATTTCAAAACACATCTAAAAAAATAGGCAAAGGTACAAGTAAACTAAAAATAAAAATTCCAAGTAAGAAATCTAAAGATGGACAACAAGTACTGCAAAATAGTAGTGTTTCTAAAAAAGATTCAATTAGCACTAAAATTCTAATTAGTATTTTAGCAACAGTACTAATCAGTGTTTTGATCGTTGGAATTGCTTCTTATTTTATCTCTAATAATATTATTAAAGATAAAGTTACAGAAGCTTCCGAACAAACAATTGTCCAATCAGGAGATAAACTCGATTATTTGATGAATCAATATAAAGATCGGGTAACAGAAATTTTAATGGCTGATAATTTCAGCAATACATTAGCCGAACTAGATCGCTACGATGAAACAAATAATTTTGATTATTTCAATTTAAAAAGTACGATTGATGACGCACTAACCCAAATTACTATGATTGATAACAATGTGAGTCTCTATCTGTTACATACCGAAAAAGAAAGATTAATCTCTTCTTCGGAGACGCTACCTGAGGAAACTGTCTTTAGTTCTGATTGGTATCAGAGTGCTGTAGAAGCGGAAGGTTCGACTGCCTGGATTGGTGGTCTAGCGCAAGGGGTCAATGGTACCTCTGATGATCCTAAAGTTGCTTTTGGACAAAAGTTAAGAATTAGTGGTACAGAATATATTTTAATAGTTGAATTAGATACTGCCGTATTTGAAGATGCTTTACAAGATGTTAGATTTGGTGAAGAAGGCTTAGTGAGCATGGTAGATCGAAATAATGAAGTTGTCTTTTCTTTTGATCACGAAGAAATAACACAACCATATGCTTACCAGGTTGCAGTAGATTCTGAAGAGAACATGACCGAAGATAATGGGCAACTCGTTTTTCAACATGATTCTGAAGTAACAGATTGGTATTTAGTTGGCTCTGTCCCTGAAGCAGAATTAACAAAAGATACAACCATTATTTTTTACGTAACGGCAGGTATTATCCTATTATCGTTAATTATCTCTCTTATCATTGCAAACGGAATAGTTAAAACAATTGCTCGGCCAATTGCTGATGTTTCCAGTTTGATGGCTTCTGCCGAACAAGGTGATCTTACAGTGAGATCGAATCATACGTCTCGCAAGGATGAGATTGGAGAATTGGCAGAAAGCTTTAATGAAATGCTCGAAAATATCTCAGGAATGATGCATCAAACTAGAGAATCTGCCAACAAAGTATTACATGCTGCGATAGAATTAACGGATATTTCTCAAATGCAATCACAATCAGCGAAAGAAGTTGCTGCTGCATCTGAAGAAATTGCTAGTGGTGCTACAGGCTTAACTGATGAAGCTGAAAAAGGTAATTCCTTAGCATCCAACATACATGATGAAGTGGAAAATGTCTTCGAAAATAATAGTGATATGGAGAATCATGCGGTAGAAGTGCTAGAGCGAAGTCATGAAGGTTTAGAAAAAATGGACGAGTTGGTAACCAAAACAAAAGACGGCGAACAAATGACAAACGCACTTGTCGAAAAAGTAGATACATTGAAAGAAAGCACAGAGCAAATCAATCAAGTAATGGAAATGCTCACGAATATTGCACAGCAAACGAATTTACTTTCACTCAATGCTGCAATTGAGGCTGCACGTGCAGGTGAAGCTGGTCAAGGCTTCGCAGTAGTTGCAGATGAAATCAGAAAGCTTTCTACTCAATCTAAAGATTCGATTGATAAAGTGGAAGAAATTACAACAGGTATCGTAAATGAGGTTAATGAAACGTTAGAGGTTTTAGAAGAAGCTACACCTCGTTTCAAAGAACAAGTAACGCAAGCAGAAGATACACAATTAATACTAAATGGTGTTGGAGAAAGTATGGGTACGTTTACTGGTAAGATCCAGCAGGTTACCCAATCTATCCAACAATTAAGAGATTCACAGGAAGTATTAACTTCGACCATTCACCAAGTAAGTGCAACAGCACAACAGTCTTCTGCGATTAGTGAAGAAGTGTCAGCCACTACAGAGGAGCAATTAAAAGTAAGTGAGTCGCTAGTTACTACTTCTGATGAACTAAAACAACTTTCTGAAGAATTACAAGAAATGATGAAGAAATTTCAGGTGTAGGAGTAGAAGCTCAAGTTGATGAATCGAGTAAGAAAACCAGATTGCTAGTTCTTAGCTGATTGTCTGTTTCGAAAAGATTTCCAATCTAATTCGATCCGTCAAAATCTTTATTTTAATTATAGAAAAGATGAATCCCCAAAAAATTAATTTTCGGGGATTCTCTTCGAATAAAATGCTAATCTAAATATTCACCTCCTGGATATAATGTAACAGAATATAATCGCTTACTCTGTTGTTGAGTTCTCCACTTTTTAATCGACAGATCTACATATTCACTTGCGTAAACATAGGCAGTTGTTTGATCATAAATGATAACCTGACTTTTTCCACTTCCAACGAGATCGCCATACACTAAATAGCCATCTTTCGGAAATGTTGTCACTACATTTTTGTAACCATCATAGATGGTTGGATATACATTATCTCCTCGTCTATAGGCTAAAATATAATCTAAGTCATTATCGTCCCAATTATGTATGGTATCAATGATAGTTAACCAACCAGCAGTTTCCCTATTTTCTTTCCATATTTCTTTTCCATTCGAATCTAACAAGAAGATCCCGTCTTTTCCATCCGAGTAACTAGAACCACGTTTAATTCTATCCAATCCGGCAATCTGTAAGCCCGGTAATTCACGTCGAAAATTCCCCAAGCAAACATGCTGTGATTCAATAGAACCACTATATCTCCACCGCTCATTTCCTTGCCAATCATATAAAACAGTCACACTTCCACCAATTACTATCTGATCTTCGCTCTCTTCTGCTTGAACTTTCCCTACCCATATACAATCCGCATGTTCTTCTAAATCACGACAAGACCATAATAATTGGCCATCTGAATTTATAAAATCGTAACCTGCCATTACTTCATCTTTACCATCACTATTAAAATCGAATGCCCAAGGAAAATGACCAATATTCCCTTCATGTGTCCACAATAATTCCCATTGATTGTTCAACGCCCACATTTGATGATATCTATCCTTCAAAATAATATCTTGTGGAAAGTTATTTCCTGTTAGGTTCGCAATGATAATACAGTCATGTGCTTGTTCTGCAGGTAATGGATATTTCTTTTTAATGGTTCCTGTTTTACCATCAATCTGAAGAAAAGTATGATCCATAATACAAAGAACTTCATTGTAGTCGTCTCCATCTATATCATATATCTGTACCGGATAATCACTTCCTGGCCCACCAGGATTATGGCTTGGAGTACCTAATTGCCATAATAAATCTCCTTCCAAATTAAAAGCTGTCATCGCTTCGACTTGATGTGGCTCATATCTATCATCAATCCCACCATTCGGTTGGACCATTAATAGATCCAATCTCCCATCCCCTGTTAAATCTCCAAGGTACATCTTACAATTTTCTCCAGCCTGGTTGATATTAATTTTTTTTAGTAGTCTTGGTTTTATCGATTTCGTTGTAGTATTCATCTCTTAGCACCCCTTCAGGACTTTATGCTTCGTTTTCTTGCAGTTGACTTTGCCTAATTTCCAATCTTAAAAATGTACGATATGTTATATACATAATTACTAAACTAGATAAGCTTGCTCCAAAGAAGAATATAAATACTGGTAGGTGAAAATATAAATAATATAAAGTTAAACAGGCAGCGATGAGGTAGATGGTTCGTATTGGTGAATAAATAGCCATAAGAATAGCATTTTTAAAATAATTGAACAGTTTGTTTTCATAATGTACATACATCGGAAAAATGTAAATAAACATAATCCCATATACAGTTGCCGCAATGATTAGTAGAATCTTACTTAGTTGTTGTAACCAAGCAATGTCTAGTTGTAAATAATTAAAGTTCACATATAACATATAACCAAATATTAACAATAACAACCCTAAACCATTGGCACGTGCAAATTCCTTTTTATATGTTTTCCAGAAAATGTATAAAATCCGAATTCCATCATCTCCTTTTGACCATTTTCTAAATATGGTAAACATTGCAACAGTACTAGGACCAATCCCAAAAATTATAAAACCAAGAATTGTGAAACAAATCCATAAGAAGTTTACATACAACAACAGAAAAACTGTTTCTCCAAAGTAATAAAATTTACTGATAAATCCGTCATTTAACATGACAATCCACCTCATTTATAGCTATATTTTGATCGCATGTTTGATCGATAAGTTCGAATATGCAGCAACCATGGGTGCCATTTGTCTAAAGCCTATTTTCCCACCTTGTAGAACAGGACCAAAGCTAGTACCATCATCTATCCATTCCAGAATTAATAAATTATTAATAGAAAATTGAACGTATTCGTCATATTTAATCAATTTCATATGATAGGGATAATTTGCATCCTCTACTGGTGGTAATGGATCAGCTGCCTGTGTTACTAAATGAAACCCATGACTTTTTCGTAAATTACAGGTTCGAAACGCACGTTCTTCTGCATGTTTATGACGAAAATAGGATAAGTGTAAGGTATTTATCGCACCAGAATGATAGTCTGGATAATAGCCTGTTCGCTTCGGAAGTGATGGATCAAATAAGTCTTCATCATTTCTTCCTGTTGCAGCAAAAAATAGCATACAAAGACCAGGTTCTTCTAGAGGATAAAAATCCCATTCGATCATTATTCGATCTGGAAACTCGATCGGACACCATAATAGCCAATGTGCACGATCACCATATTCCTCTGGATCAAGCCTATTCTCTAAAAGTAATTTGTTGTTCCAAGTACTTGTTTTTACCTGACCTTCTTTTATCCAATCAGTTACAGAATCTGTACCTGTTAAGTCATTTTTATATAATATTTCTCCTGCCTCAAAGGTTATATTTTTCATTAACTATTTCCTCCTAACTAAAATTTTTAAGAAAGACGGAAACAAACAACTACCTCACCCAACTTGATAGACATTTGTTCTAATCCTTCTTATTCTCGGGCAGAATTAATTTTACGTAGTCCAGTTTCTGCCCGAGTTAATAATAACCCATTGTATATTATCCCTTCACAGAACCTAACATAACACCTTTGGCAAAATGCTTTTGTAAAAACGGATAAAACAATAATATTGGAATAGTTGCAACTACGATAACCGCTAATTTAATTGATTCTTCTGGTGACTCATATAGAGATGCTTCTTGTAAGTCACCTAATCCAGTGTTTGCTACCATTACTAACTGTTGAAGTAATAATTGTATTGGCCATTTCGTTGTATCTGTTAAATATAGTAAGGCGTTGAAGAAATCGTTCCAATAAAATACTGCATAGAATAAAGTAAAAGTTGCAATCACTGGCTTAGATAGTGGCAACATGACACGCCAAAATGTTTGAAACTCTGTGCAGCCATCGATTTTTGAAGAATCCTCCAATTCTTTAGGTAGTTGTTGAAAGAATGTCTTTACGATGATTAAATTAAATGGATTTATAGCCATAGGCAACATTAGAGCCCAGATAGAATCTAACAAGCCTAAATTTTTTACAAGTAAATAAGTTGGAATCATTCCTCCATTAAACAACATGGAGAATAAAACTAGATTTAAAACCAAATTACGACCAACCATATTTTTCCTGGATAATGGATATGCCATAGTTAATGTCAATATCATACTAATTATGGTACCTATTACAGTTACAATTACAGAGATACCTAAACTTCGAATTACTGCATTCGTAGAAAATATATAATCATATGCAACTGTTGTAATTTCATTTGGTATTAAAAAGAATGTTCTTGTCGCAAGCTCTGATTCTGTTGAAAAAGAGCCAGCTATTACATATAAAAAAGGAACTACAGTAACAATTCCAACAATTGCCAAAAACACATGATTAAACACGTCAAATATTCTTCCGGGACCAGTATTATGCATTCGATGCATATAAATTCCTCCTCTTCACTCCATTCCTATTACTATCCTAGAACAAACCGCCTTCTCCCGCTTTTTTAGCAAGCCTATCTGCACCAACTATCAGTACAATACCTACAATTGACTTAAATAAGCCAACAGCAGTACTGTAACTAAATGCTCCCTCGGTTATACCAACGAAGTATACATACGTATCAAATACATCTGCTACACTACGGTTTAACGAGTTAGACATTAAGTAAATTTGTTGGAAACCAGTATCTAAGAAGTTACCCAACCTTAAAATTAATAGAATAACGATCGTGCTTCGTATCGCCGGCAATGTGACATGCCATAACCTACGGAATCGACCTGCTCCATCAACAATAGCTGCTTCATACTGTTCTTGATCAACACTTGCTAATGCTGCTAGAAAAATTACTGTACCCCAACCTGTTTCTTTCCAAATAATTTGTCCCATAATCATCGGTCTAAACCATTCTGGACTTGACAAGAAATTAATCTCTTTGCCTGCTACACTTGATATTAATTCGTTTACTACACCACCACTAGTTGTCAAGAATACATAACTAATACTCGCAATAATTACCCAAGACATAAAGTGTGGTACATATACTAATGTTTGCAATGTACGTTTATAAAAGCTTAGCCTAATTTCATTCAGCATCAATGACAGAATGATAGGTGCCGGGAAAAAGAATATTAGATCATATAACGCTAATATAAAAGTGTTTCTTAATAATCGTAAAAAATCGGGATTTGTAAAGAAATAATGAAAATGTTCAAAACCAACCCATTCACTTTCCCATACACCAAGAAATGGTGAATAATCCTGGAAAGCTATCACGATGCCCCACATTGGGAAATATTTAAATATTATAAAGTAAATTAACCCAGGTAATACCATAAAGTATAACCATTTCTCTTTTAATATTTGTTGCCATTTGCTTTTTTTGTTTTTTTGAACGACACTATTTACTTTATTTTCATGTACATTTTCCATCGAATCCCCTCTTAATCTGTTATTTGACGTAAAAAGCAGGTTACAAAACCTGCTTTTTACAAGCTATTTTAATGATAGTTATTGATGTGCTTGGTGTAATTGATTGATTTCTTCTATATAATCTGTACCACCATTTCTTTTCCATCGCTCTATCTCTTCTTCTAATCCTGCTTCATCAATTTGTCCTACAATATATTTAATACGAGCATCGTTAATAATATCATCAAGCTGCTGGCCTTTTTTAGAGTAAACTTCTGAAATATATGATTCTGCTGGGTTAGCTACAACAATGTCTTCATTTTCTATTTTTAAATCATTTTCTAATTGATGTAATGCAGTTGTTTCTGCTGAATGCGATTTAGCCTCTGGAATATACATTAGCATTTGGTTAAATCCATCTACTTCTTGTTTTAAACCTGCATCGTCCTTAATGTTGGATTGATATTCTCCATCTACTAGGTCATAATGTTTTCCTTCGATACCATTTTCTGCCATAATCTGCATTTCCTCATCATTCATTTTATCCAAGAAATCAAGAACTTGTTTCATCTCTTCATCTGATTTAACTGATGTTCTAGAAATTGCTAACATACCTGAATAACCTGAGGTTGGTAAGTTATGCAATCCTGTTGGGCCTTCTACTGCTTTTATTACAGTAATTGGATCATCATTCTCAGGGTCAGCATCTACAATTTTTTCTGCAATACGGTGTCCTTCATCAAGCACGTTTACTTGTACACCGGCTTCACCAGCTACTACAGGATCAGACCATTGTGCTGGATCCATAACAGCGAAGTCTTCATTAACAAGTCCTTCATCGTAAAGCTGTTTAAAGAAATTTAATGCTTCCATATAATTGTCATCCATAAAGTAAGGATACAATTCGCCATTCTCATCTTCACCCCATTTATTAGGTACGCCAAACCAAGTTTGCATAACATCCCATGGACCTTCATATTTTGAAACAACTATACCATAGGTATCATCTTGTCCATTTCCATTTGGGTCTTCTTCTTTAAAAGCTTTTAACATATTATAAAAATCATCTATGGTTTCTGGCTCTTCTAATCCTAAGTTCTCTAACCAATCCTTACGAATAATAACACCGTTACGTCCTAAATCACGTTCACGAGGAATACCATAAATTTCTCCATTAATCGAACTATTTTCCAAGACAATTTCATTTGCTTGACCTAAATTAGGATAATCAGCTAAATGTGGCCCTAACTCCCAAAATGCTCCATCTTCTACCGCACTAATAAAACTTGGTGATTTATTAGGAATCATCATAACATGTGGTAAGTCTCCTGATGATAAGGTGATATTGAACTTATCTTCTAAGTTACTATTTGGAACCCATTCCATTGTGATATTTTTATTTGTGTAATCTTCTATCTCCTTTAATACTGGACTATCATCTGTTGGTGGTTCTGTAGAGAAGGTTGGAACAAAAACACGCAAATCCATTCTTTCTTCAGAGCTTTCGCCATTATTTTCTGAATCATCACCAGTTTGTTCATCACTACCTGTATCATTCCCAGCAGTATCACTATCATCACTACAACCTGCTACAACTAAAATACCAAATACGAATAAAGCCATTAATAGATAATGAAATATTTTTGATTTCATCTTGACCCTCCCTGAAATATACCTTGTCATATTCGACCACCACATTCTCCTTGTTGATTTCACAAAATGATTTACTCTTTGATCCCCCCTCTGTTTCTGAAATTTAAAAAGGATTTGTGTGTGTCGCTACTTCAAATATAAAACGCTTACATTTTTTCCATCAATATTCATTTTTTGTCCTTTTTATTTATAATACCACTCAGCTTTGGAATGAATGGGTTTACATCAATAAATTATCACTTTTTTTAAAATATAATACTTTTTTGCCCAACATAAAATAAGTGTTTTATACTTAAAAGTTCTCTAGATAAACTTTTTGTATACCTACATCTTTTAAAATAGTGTTCTTCATTATCATATAATTTTTTCCATGTCATTCGACTAATCAATTGGACAAAAAAATTACAAGATTTTACTGAAAGTATGAAAGAGGATTATGCGAGATAACTCTCTAAGTATTTAGAAATATATAAAGTGCTATAACTATTGGACATAAGTCAAACAAAATCTTTCTCAGTATATCCGATACTGTTCTGCAGCCAGTCTTGATAGGTCATGTAGCTTTTTATCACAAACAGAGTTACAGCTAACAGAAGCGATTATCTGTATACTCTATTTCAAAAACTTTAATTTTATCCTCCCTACATGCATTAATAGCTATTTAAACAGGAAAATGAAAGATCCGAACGACATCCAATTCTGAACTAAAGAATTTGAATTACCGTTCGGATTTTGTTATGACTTAAAAAGCTTTGTTCCAATCTTTTTTAACAGTTAATATTATTTTAAAATCATTTGTAATTGATCTGCGATTATTTTTGCGATTTGGTTTGCCCCTTTTACAGTAAAATGAGTATGATCTGTTCCATTTACATCAACCATATAATAAGTTTTTGCTTCATTAAAACCTACTTCTCTTAATTGCTTGATACTTAACGACATCAAATCGATTAATGAACATTCCTCTTGCTCTGCAACTTCTTTCATTGCATTACAATAGTCGCCAAAGTCAGCTAAGAACTCTCCAGAAACATAATGAAAACGTGCAACTGGTGTTATCAAGATTGGTATTGCTTTGTTAGTCTTTGCAACCTCTATATATTTCTTTAAAAATTCTTTATAATCTTTATAGGGTTCTGTATATCTTTCCGGCTTTTCTTTTGTGGCATCATTATGACCCATTTGAACAAGGAGATAATCTCCTTCAATTATTGCTTTGTCGATTACTTCCAATCTACCTTCTTCGATAAAAGTTCTAGTACTTCGACCACCAATTGCGTGATTAAAAACAGTATATCCATTCAGATAATCTGATAAGTACTGCCCCCACCCTGCTTGTGGAGCATCTTTCTCCTGATAGCTTTGACATGTTGAGTCACTTGCTAAGAATAATCGTGCCTTCATCCCCTCAGTCCTTTTTCTTTTTTAATATTCCTTTTATACTAACGGGGCCAATTAACCCTGATCGTAATGATTCTTTGTCCATTTGATTTGCGCTATTATTAGTGACACGAACACGCAGTAAGTTTTCACCTTGTTTTAATAGTTCCCCTGAAAATGATAGGTGATATGGAGCCCACATTTTGACTTTTGTTTTTGATTGGTTAATGGTTACTTCCGCTATTTCATAAACTGTGCCTAAATCGATAACAACCTCATCCAATTTATCTCCTTCATTTTCAAATACATATTGATATTCGATGGTACCAGAATAGTATTTTAAATCTTCGCATGTACTCCAATCACGTAATTCCGACCTATTCCATCCTCTCTCCTGTACAATTAGGTTTGGATGAAGCCTCACTTGCTTGGGAATTGGCCGTTTTTGCATAGAAAGTGGCGTATCACCTTCCACACACCAAATAATTGCTTCACGGCTCGACAGATCTAGCAAATATTCTTTTTCATTCTCTTTTATTAAAGACTGTTCATCACCTGTCCACGGATTCCATTCTTTTGTCGGTTGATCATTGGAAAACTGTATGTTCCCCTTATAAGGCACATCACCTTCATTGACGATAAAATAAAATAAGCGACCGGCTTTTTTTATTTTTGTCATTCTGATTGTGTGACTCTCTCCTTGCAATATTGCATGTCGATAAGGTGAAAAGTGCATTTCTAATTGATTTCTATCAACTGATGATAAATAAATAACATCAAGTAAAACTTCTTTGACTGAATTATCAGTTATTTGATAAACTTTTCCTCCATTTGAAACAAACTGTTGTAATTCTTCCACAACAGTTGGATTAAATAGTGATAAATCCATATTATCCAGCACTACTAAATGGTATGATTGTTGACCAACAAGCAGACGATCACCTTGGACTTCTATTTGATGATCAACAAATAATGATTCATGTAAGTAATTAAATTCTATTTGATGCTCATAAAAATACTTTGCCATTTTCCAAGGTATATGATTGTTTAACGTTAATATTGCTATCTCTGCCTGATTTACACTATCAGTCATTAGCCAGCTAATCCTTTTTATATAGGTACTGAAATATTTATAATAGGGCCACCAAACATTGTTCGGACCAACATCTGGTGGACGTTCATGGCTTCTTTCTCTACCTTTTACAGAATAATAGAAAGCATGAGGACAAAACAAATTAACTCCTCTTACCGCCAACCAATCTGTATACCATTTCATATCAGAAGCAGAAAGATTCCAACTATTATCAATACCACAAACACCTAAATATTCATTCAAATTTCTTCGTCGATTATAATGCCTAGCCGCATCACTACCACATTTTGCTGCTGTTGAATGTTCTCCCGTCACTCCTTTCTCTTTTTCAGGAGCCACCCACCTCCAAACCACATCCTGTCCCGGAATGCTGAATGATTTCAGCAGACCAATATCATCACTTTTGGCAGGATGTCCGGTTAAAAACAAGTTATTTTTGTCACACCACTCTGCTATAGGGTTATAATATGTCTCTAACATTCTCTTATTAATGGCTTTTTCGTAAGTTTGCTTTACTATTTTTGTTTTTTCTCCAATATCGAAAAACAACCCTGGTAAGTCTTCTATATGTAAGCCTTCATGATATAAAAATTTCTCAAAGTCATTAGTCCATGCTAAGCAACCTGGTATAGCATTTCTTCCAGTGATATCTGGTTCATCAGTAAACATTGCGAAAATTGTATTTCCAAAATAGTCACCTACAACTTCTTTGTATCGCTCATGGGTAATCTCAATAAAAGCTTTAACTGCAGCTGGATTTAAGAGATCTGTTGAACGTGGTGCCTTATATTGCCCGTCATCTTGATTCTTATGAATTCCTCTAATTGTACCTTGTGTATAACTTTCAACTAAAAAAATACAGGAGTAATCTTCTTTCTTTCGACTATTTACTTGAAAATAAGATTCGATTACTTCTTCAGAGATCATGACTTTTTCATCATATAAGTGAACAACTTGTGCATTAAGAGGATAGAGACATGTAATTTGTTCAGCCTGATAGGAATCTGTTCCATTTTTTTCAGCTAAATAAACAGCCACTAGACGATCATCTTTTTGTAACGGGACATCCATTGCTTGATCTAATAGATCGATAACCTTAGCAAATAATCCTCTGCTGGCAAACGTGGGATCTCTTTCAACAACTTTGCCATTAGCAGCTCCAGAAGGATACATCGCTTCATCATACAAAATAACATGCATATTCCGCCGATCAGCCTCTTCAACGGCAAACTTTACATATTCCATAAAATCATCTGATAAGTATTTTGTTTGTTCAGGAATACCTATTCTAGGGTGTAAAACAAAACCTTCTACTCCTTTTTCTTGAAAATCTTTTATTTGATTTTGTAACTTTTCTTTATCTAAATGATCATTCCAAAACCAAAATGGCATTGGTGAAAACTCAGACGATGGACTTACAAACTGCTGATATAAACTATCCATTTAGCATTCCTCCTAGATGTTGCTTACTCCTGATTTACGATATTGACTTGGAGTCAAACCTACATGTTTTTTAAATATTCTATTGAAATAACTATGCCTGTATCCAACTTCTTCCGCAATCTCATGTATTTTCATGTTAGTTTGAAATAAAAGTTCTTTTGCCTTGTTCATCCTTATTTTTGTGAGGTAATCTATAAAATTAGTGCCGTATACTTTTTTAAACGCCTTACTTAATGTATAAGCTGTTGTACCAACATATTCCGCACAACTTTCAAGTGAAATATCTTCCATGTAATGTTCCCCAATATAAGAAACAATTTTGTCAACAATTACCTTCATCTCCATATTCATATTATCTTCCACATATGTAATATACGGAGTAATAACATGATTAATCAACCATTTCACAACCCATTCCACTTCACGAAGATGTGATAATTCTTCATACATATTTCGCCCTTTATACAATACCACTGGGTCAACACCAGAAAGTAATATTTCATGTTGTATCGCACTATACAATTGCATCATACCTGCTTGCACACTAACTTCTTTTTTACTGTTTTCCAGAACTCTATCAAAGAAGTTTCGGATTAACTCTTCTGTTTCATTGATTCTGCCTCTTCTAATACACTGAATAATTTCCTTTTCCATTTCAAAAGGATAGAATAGCTTATGATTAGATACATCTCTTTCGACCTCATTTAACATGAGAATTTGATTTTGGTTATTAAAATCCCGAAACCGTTTGATCCTGCCTATTTCTTCAAATAGAAAATTAATGTCTTTTACCTTAGTTGTCATTGAACTAATGGTAATCGTGACATATCTGGATAAAACTTGATTGATCGCTGTTGAAATATCATCAGCAAGCTGTTCTAAAAGTTTCATCACATTTGTTATCTGGTTAGGAATAATTAAAAATATGGTAGAGGTCATATCATATTGATTGAGTACAGTATACTGATCCAAGTATTCTTTCGTTAAATCTTCAGCTATGTTTGCCATCGCAAAAGCCACTAAACTATCATCCTCACCATACTTATGCTCACTCTTATTAGACATTCCAGTTAATTGAATATCCAATAATACAAAAGAGTGATTTTCAACATTCCACCTGTAATTTTCCATTTTTTTCTTTAATGCTCTTTCATCAAAATCATATAAAAACCCACTCGTTAACTGGATAAGGAAATTCTGCCTTAGTTGAGGTATTTGACGCGTTATTCTTTTTTCCAATTGTTCACTTTCAGATGTCAACATATCTATGCGATCACGAATTTGTTTAAATTCATCTTTAGTTCCACTTGTTGTAGAGCGACTAGAGGGTGTAAAACTACTTGTTAAGTTTCTTATAGGTTGATACAAACGATTCGATGCAAATAATGTTAGGAAAAAAGCTAATCCAAAAACAGTTAAACTAGCAAAAAGTATCACTTTTGAAATCGTGATAATTGGTGAAGTAATAGCTGATATAGGTGCCGCTGAGACGTATGTCCACTGTGACCCCACACGGTCAAAAGTACCATAGGAAACGGAATAGGTCTTGTCATTCCAATCGATTTGAAATGACCGATCTGTTATATTCTGATCGGAAAACATAGAGACTAACTTATTCGTAAAGTTATGCTCTGAAAATTCTTCAGTTGATAACAATAATTCACTATTCTCATTCATTAATAATGTGACACCATTACTATACGGTGTTAAGGTTTCAAGCGTACGGATAAGACTTCCACTATCTATAGATACAACAATCGTTCCAAATGGGCTACTAATCACACCAGGTATTTGATGTGTTAAGATTAGGTTACTAGAATATTCCGTATGTTGATAAAACTCTTCTTTATGATCCCAAGAAATATGTTTAGGAGATTCCAACAACGACTGATATGCTCTCATTACACCTTCTTCACTTAGGTGGTTCAAATATGGATTAAATAAAATGGGGCCTTGTTCTCCTTCAATAAATAAATTAACTTCACTAATAAGATACTGACTACCTTGCAGTATCATCAATTTTTGCATAATTTCTCTAGTTTTTTGAAAGTCGTAGACAAAATCCGTAGTAACGAGTTGATAATTAAATGTTGGATCAAACGCCCAATGTGTGAGTGATTCCTCTAAATAGTTAAATTGATCATCAATATTTTGTGCTCGCTCACCTATTTCTTCCAAATGAACTTTTTGCAACTCATTTTCTGTTGAACTCAAACCAAAAGTATAGATAGCAACACCTGATATTATGCCTGGAATGGAAGAAATAAATAAAATTAACAAAAAACTTTTTCGAAAGTAATTACTGTGCCAACGACTTGCAAACCAACTCTTTATATATGAAAAAAACTTATTGTTTTTCATTTTCTTCACCTCACCTAACTATCTTAACACAAATGTAAGCACTTTCATACTATGTGAGGAAAAGTAGGTAAATAGCATCTTATTTATTTTACTCTTAACAATTCTGAATAGCTTCTTCCAAAGGACATTCGCTTTTCTATTATTTTCTATGTTAAGGCTTATTGTATAAATATAGTAGATTACTTCTTTCTAAACCCTTATATATCTATCATGTCTGATTCTAAATATTGATCAATTAATTCCAAACAAACAATTAAGTTAAGAGACCATTGAGAGGCTGTGTTCGTCGACATCGACTGTACTTCGAAAACTGGTTTGACATAGTCAGATGCTTTCACTATTTTTAATGGTGTTTTTATCTGCCAATGGGTGGAATCTGCAAGTAAATATTGCCAAGCTTGTTTTGCAAGTTCTTCATCTTTTTGATTTGCTGCAGCATAGGCAACTAATGATGAAGAAAGCATAGAAGTTCCCCACGGTTGATCACCCCGAATAGCTCCAGATGTCCTTTGCGATTTTTCTTCTTTTGACAAATTATAAAATTCTCCAAATTCTACGAGCATTTTCTTCCATTCATCATCTTCCAAAATCTCTGCCATTTCCATCCATACTTGTGCACCACCCATACTCATTATTAAATGATGTCCCCAATTTTCATTACCCATAAACATTAATTCTCCAGTTCTTGGATCATATCCAAAAACAGGTCCTGTTAATAATCGATAAGGCATATTTTTCAGAGCGTTAATACCTGTAAACATCTTATCCCGAAATGTAGTATCTTCATAGCGTTCCCACCTTGTTAACCAATTAGAACAAAATGCAGCCCAATCCGGTCCGCTTCGTACATGAGTAGGAAAATGATCCTTTGGAAAATACGCTCTCATTGGATCGAGATGTTCTGTTGTGTAATCAGCGTTAACTACCTCATCCATTATGTCGCCAATCCGTTCGTCAGCTGTTAGATAGTAATACATTTTATGAAGTCCAGCTGCACCTATTCGAGCTTCTTTACACCCACAACCCCAATGAACCACATTATGCCTTGAACCAAGTCCTCTATATTCACCTAAATGATATACATCCACTTCACTAGTATGTCGTGTCATTGCTTCAGCAAACCGGAATAAATCCTCTCGTCCTGATCTTAAAAACATGTACCATAACCAGTAGTTAGGAGCTAGTTCGGTATTTTGCCAAGCACAACCACCTAAATCATATTTCCATTCATGACGAATATGATCATAACTATGCATTACGTCTCCATAATCCCAAAAACCGTACCAACCTCTTTGTTCCACCTCATCTAGGTAGAATTGGATAACTTCATCAAGTGATTTTTCAATGCTTGCTTTTATTGGTGTACTCTCATCTTTTAAACTCCAAACACCTAATGCTTTTGTATCATGGTAATATGCTGGATCACATACTAATAAAGGTGGGGATTCTTTTTCTTCGACAATCGTTTGGAGTACCTCCTGATTTGGTGTATTTTTGAATAAATCAATTGTTATCTCACTTGTATTGCCGATTCCATAAGGAGTACTGCGAAACTCCTCAGCACCTTCATAGGCTGATTTTACGTGTGTTTCGGAATCATAATGCCTTAAATCCATTGATGGCGCATCTGGTGACCAAAACCACGCTGATAAGGTAGCAGTTTGTTCAGCTAATTGCTTTACCTCTAGAGATGAAGGGTATTTTCTCCAAAAATTACGAACAGCAACAGCTATTCCCCCGTTTTCACTACCAACATATGCTAATCCTCCTGCTCGTTTTCCAGATACAGCACGAATCCAAGCAAATTCATCTTTAGTTTGCTTTGTAATGGTATAAGAGTCTGCAGAGATTTGGACTAACTTAAAATTGCTCCACGTTGCAGAATCATCCAATAATTCTAGAAATTGATGATCTTCAGAACTAAATTCAATCGGTCTTCCTGCCATTTGCGCTTTGTAAAGTTCTTCATATCTGCCAGTTGTACGCCAAGTTAACATACCTTTAGGAGACTCACTAAAAATACCATTATCACCTGCGAATTTTATATATCTATTATATAATGGCCCATTCATTGGTATTTTAAAATCCATTCCAATACCTTTTATAAAATCTTGATGAGGATTCCCATCATATAAGAATGTGTGAACAGCTTTTATCGCTGTTTGACCTAAGTAAAAATATAATCTAAGCGAAAAAGGTAGCCATTCGCGTTTATCATTATTTATTTTATGTCTACCTGTAATTTTAACCACTGCCCTTATTGGTCCATCTTGTTCAATTTCTACATCTTTAATTTCACTATAAAATACTTCTTGCTTTGATGTTACTATTCCTTCCGTTTGATTTTGTGATTCTCGTATTCCTTTTAAATATCCACCTTGACATAGCAAGTTATTGCGATAATATACTTCTTCTATTAAAATAGTGCCTTTTTTATTTACTTTACAACTTATTTCGCCAGTATTTATATAAATAGAGTCAGGACTATTTTCTATTTCAAGTGGATCAATTTCTTTTGAGATGTTTCCTTTCTTAAGTTGTAAGCAGTCAACATTTACTTCATTCTTCCATGAAACAGCATGTGCAGTCCACTTCACACTTCCATCAGGCCAAAATGCGGTTGGCCAACTTTGAACTGGTATTTCTACTTTATTTTCATCAACTAGCCTTACAGGATCTTTTCTATCTAACACTCCTTTTATCCAAGGGATTCCCCATGTTATACCTTTCGTTATTCTAGGTTTATTTCCTAACCAAGATAAAGGAACCATTACTTCCATACCCTCTCTTCCCCTTCCAATTCAGATGCTCAATTTTTAGATTGTGGAATTTCGATTCGGAATAATTTTGCCTTCTCATCATAATAAGATACAACATTTTTTATATAAGAGATCACAGCATTTATTTCTACAATAAATGCACCTTCCTCATTTATATAGGGCTCACCATTTAACAAGTTTTCTTCACCATTTACGAGAAGATGTGTACGCCCTATTTCGGCGGTAACCGTATAACCATCTGAAACCAATGTCATAATCCCATTCTCTTCATCGTATTGATAGTCAAATAATTTGGGAAAATCATTTTTGATTCTTTCTATGATAAATAGAATCGGACTATAGATACTTCCATGTTCATAAATACTAAAAATGCCATTTGTATTAGGTTCTTGTCCATTTACAATGACCTTACAATATATTTTGTCAGGAGCAGTATATTTAACTGCGTCCGCTTGTGGTATGGCTTTAAATGTAAAACTATTTTCAGGTGAATCCTCAGAGTATGATGGTTCCAGATATTGTGGACAATCATTGGATAGTGCATTTGTATCGGTTGCTTTACTATAGATCTCAATACTATCTCCAGGTAGTCCCTGCATTTTAGCTTTTAATATAATGTTTCCTGCCTTCCTAGTTGAACGAATGAATACCCTATTTTTTCCACATTCTGCATAAACATAATTTTTATGAATCACACTATCTTCTTTTCCATAGCCATTAAAGCGCCCACTATTGTATCCACCTAGAAATATACCCTCACCTTCAATCGTAAAATCGATCCTATCATCTGCATGTGGATGACGACGATCGTTAGCATCCAAAACCTCAACATCAACATAAGCTATATCAGTGCCATCTGCCAAAAGCCCTCGATCACCAACATGTGGTGTAAGCTTTAATTTTACAGACTGAGATACTGTTTCGATTATATCAGTAGCAACATGATTTCCGTGATAATCATATGCTTTAGCTATAATAGAGCCAGATTGAGTAACATCAATATGTGGAAATGGAAAGACAAACGTATCTACCGGCTTATCACATTCTGCTACTAATTCGTCATTTATCAAAAGTTTTATTGTAGCGACAGAATAACTTCCTAGAACATATACTGTTTTATCCTTTGGATTGCGGTAACTATATTCTCCAGTTTTTATCCAATAAGTGCCGTCAAATTCTTTAACTGGGTAACGATAATTTATACCACCCTCGGATGGATAATTCCAATGTCCTATTATTTTTATCATCGGTACAGGTGATTGCATAGTACGAAATACCTCAAAATTTTGCTTTTTTATACGAACTGGATCAACACGACCGCTCATTCTTGCGTTTTCACTTGCAGCTTGTCGCCCGTGTTGTGCTGAATCTGTCCAACATAATGCCGCTGCCGCTGAATAATAATTATTCCCAGATGCACCGCCAATACGATCATTAAAAAATTCCGCATACCCTTTAGCTGCGTATAGAGCTAAATCTTCAGAAGTCAGATCATGACAATCACCACCAACTTGTTTTCTACCGCCACGGCCTAACCATAAATTATCATAATCAAAATGAGGGGGTGAAAAATCATCCCAGACACGTCTAGGGGCTTCTTCACGTAAATATTCGGTTTCTGTAACTGGCATTTTTTCAGATTGATAACGTCCGGCATGACGGTTTAACATTGTACCTACATACTCTGCTTCATTTAATACTTCTTCTGTATTTAATGTACGGCACCCCATAAATCGACCGCCATTAGGATCTAACTTTTCCTTTAATAATCGCATTTCACGCATATGTTCTTTATTAATGGAATTATTGCCCGCTTCCCAGAAGAAAATGGAAGGATTATTCCTAAAATAAATAATAATATCTCTCATTAACTCGACTCGTTGATCCCATTGTCTGCCAAAGTTCTCTCTTTCTTTATCACCAGCAGGTTGTGTGCAAACAATACCGTAACGATCAAACGACCTGATATCTGCTGGACTACCTGCCACATGCATAAAACGAATATGGTTTGCATTACTTTCACGTATTAATTTCGCATCCATATCTTTGAGCCAATCTGGTGCTGTGCCAATGACTGCCCATTCATTTGCAGCTCTTTGAGCATATCCTGTTAACCAAACACGACAACCATTTATTTCCACACCACTATTAAAGTCATATGAAACCTTTCTAAAACCTGTAACATTAGTAACTTGATCTAATATTTTTCCATCCGATATTAAATAGGTTTGAACTGTATATAAATAAGGATCATCTGGCGACCAGAATCGTAAATCTGTACCTTGACCTTTAGATTTTACTACAGATACCTCTAATGAATCCGTTTTTGTAGGTGCCACTTCCTCTTCTGATAATGGTATATACTTGTTCCCTTCTTGTATATAAGCATCCTTTGGTGTTATCGACAGTGGTGGTAATTCAGGAAGATTTTTTGCTTTAGGTATTTGAATGTTTCCTGAAGACATGCGTGCTACTTCACGACCATTATGATCAAGTATGATAGATTCTAATGATATGATCTTGTCTGAGTCATTCTCATTTCTAACCTCCGCCTCAACATTAATAATAGCTTTTTTATTCTTAATGTCATAATCCGATCCGTAAATATATACCCCTTTCGTCTGCAGGTTACTGTATATCGGCAGTGTAATATGTAATTTAGGTTTAACATGTAACCTGATATTTTTAGATAGACCTCCTATACTAGGATTAAAATCATTCGTATTCCAAAAATATGCCACACCTCTTACGCTTTCTTCAATATTATCTGTTTTTTGAGATGCCATGAACGCACCTGGTGTCGCTCCCTCTACATTTGGTGTTTCTGCAACAAATCTATCTAAGTTTCTTGAAGAGGTATTATCAGTAGCAATCGCTATTAAGTTATCAGCCTCATAATCGATATATGGTGTTAAATCAAATCCAAACGGACCCACACCTGCTTCATAATAACCTGCCATCGTTCCGTTTACATACAGATAACAGGTTTGTCGAATTCCTTCAAACTCTATCAAGCATTTTTTTTCTTTATGCTCAGAAGGAAGACGGAACCATTTTCTATAGAAAGAGAATGTCCTTTTTTGTCCACTCCCTGCATCCTCGATTCTTGCAACAAATAAATCTTTGTCATTATAAGTGTGTGGAACACCTACCGTTTCCCAATCATTTTCTTCATATTCTCGTTCATAAAAACATCTACCTGTACCATCTTTCCAGCTATCTAAAGCCTCTTGAAGAGGATATTGATCTGCAAGTTTAAATTTCCACTCATAATTAAAATTATATATTTTGGATTGAACCTTCATATCTGTTATGCAATAACTTCCTTTTTCCTTCATAACCTTTGATGTTCCCCCCTATATTAATAATCAGTCCATAAGAAATAATAAATATAGATACCTTGCGAAAACGCTCACAACATTTCCACCAGTAACTAACCGTGATAAAACCACCTCGATATAATAATTTTAATAAAAATCATAGCATCAAAAAAACTTTCCAACAATAATACTATTTTGCATTTGTGAAAATTGAGCTGGATTAAAGCTCAATCGTAAACAGCCTGAAAGCATAATCACTGACACAGCATATCATTCTATGCTTTCAACTTTTCTTGTTCCAAAAATTGATCAGATTTTCTCCTATTCCACCAATATTGGATGTCATTAAAAGTGAATGGTAGTTATGCAATTTGTATAGTGACAGTTTCTGTCTCATTCGAACTCAAAACACATCAACTTCTGCTAAAATTTGGTCATTGTTTTGAATCAAGAAGATACGCTATAAACGAATTTCTTATATACCTTCAAATTACAGGAGGTAATAGCTAAGAAAAAAGGATAATTTACTCGAATCTCAATAGAAAGCAATCTGAGTAAACATTTCAAAGAAAATCAACACTTCGAGTCATTGATTTTGAAAATGTTGAGTTATACACTTGTTAATACCATTTTGAAAGGAAGGTGAATAAGTGGTTAAGAACCTTTATTTGAGGTATCGAATAACAAGAAGGGGGTGAATAACCAGAAGATCATTTTCATTCAGAGCACAAAGTCCACTTTTGGCTGATGCTAATTCTTCCAGATATTAACTGATAATTAATAATTGATCGACGAGAGGAGAAATATTTTGTGAAAAGAATAGGAAATTTGTTTGTCATTGGATTTATGTTTGCGTTATTGTTTATGACAGGTACAGTTTATGCAGATGAAGTTAATAAGAGTTATTACATTTCTCCAACTGGTAGTGATAGCAATCCTGGAACTAAAAGTGAACCATTTGAAAGTCTGATGAAGGCGCAATCCGAAGCTGCATTTGGTGATACCATATATATTCGTGGAGGGGTTTATGATGAGTTTGAAATAACAGAAACCAATAACCCTCATGAGGATGTTTATCATTTTGTGCATGATATTTATAAAAGCGGAATTACTTATAAGGCATATCCTGAAGATGAAAGACCTGTGTTTGATTTCAGTAGTGTGCCAACTGATCAACGAGTAGCTGCTTTTTATGTAGGTAGCGATGTAAGCGATATCAATTTTGAAGGGTTTAATGTGACAGGTATTAAAGTTGGTAATCAAAAACAATCCGAAGCTTTTAGATTACATGGTCAAGCAAACTTTTGGAATATGATTGTCCATGATAATGAAGCAAATGGTTTTTATTTTGCTGGTGGCCCAGCTTCTGGCATTGTTTATAATTCCGATGCTTATAACAACATTGGACCAACTGACAGCTCAGCTGGAAATATAGATGGTTTTGGTGCCCATGGAGAGGAAGTAGTTTTCATTAACAACAGAGCATGGAATAATAGTGATGATGGTTTTGACAGTATCAGTGTAGAAGGAGCAGTGATTCACCATAAAAACTGGTCTTTTAATCACAGGGGTAATCAAGAAGGCAAAGGCGACAAAAATGGTTTTAAAGTCGGTGGCTATAGTTATAGAACAACAGGAATCCCGGATCCTATGCCTGTTCACACCGTTCAATATAATTTAGCGGCTAATAACGGAGCCAATAATTTCTATGCCAACCATCAACCAGGAAAAGCAGCTGATTGGATTAATAATACGGCTTATAACCCCGGTTATGGTTCTAACTTCAATATGCTAGAGCGTGTTAGTCCAACTAGTGAAGAAGACATCCCTGGTTATAGAGAAGTTTTACACAATAACATAGCTTTTAAGGGAACAATAACATCAAATAATAATACTCCACCAGAAAACGAAACGAATAATTCTTGGACCTTAAATGGTGGTCTTCAAATCAAATCTGAAGATTTTTATAGTTTGGATATGACCCAATTAACTGCACCTAGAAAACCAGACGGTAGTTTACCTGATGTTACCTTTATGCAACCGGTCCCGACCAGTCCTCTTTACGAGTACGATTTAGGTTACCTTGCCTACCAAAAGAATCCCGTTTCAGCTCTACAAAAACTAGTGGACGTATTCGAACAATATGGCATGATAGATAATCACGAAATCGTAAAAAGCCTCCAGACGAAATTAGAGAAAAATAAGATAAAACCGTTTGTTAACCAGGTAGAGGCTCAATCGGGAAAACATATAGATAAAGGAATTGCTCGTGTTCTTATCCTAGAAGCGAAAGCGTTGAAAACCGAATAAAGATTTAACCCAGGTAGAAACTCCCTTCAATCCATATTGGTGTTTCTACCTTTTTCATACATTGGTGGTAGAGCAAAAATGATACTAGTCCAAACTTTCATATATAAGAAAATGATTTTCAAACGGATCCGATTTCTATACCAAAACTAGTATTAACGATAGCTCAAAGGAAAAGCTTATGTGAATGCTAAACAGTTACCACAACAAATCTTCATTTTCATCCATATACATCGGCGAAATATCCATAAATAAATACAAGGAATCAGCTAACGGATAGGAAAAAGTACGAATCCTATCACCTGTTTCGATATCATTGTAAAGATCAGAAAGAATCCCAGCTTGTTCTTCTTTCATGCGAATAACATTTTCAATAAAATACGGACGCCAACTCCAATTTTTCCCTTTAATCGTCTCATCCCAGACCCAGCCTTGATCCATATGAACAAGGTTAACAGTTTTCTGAAACCCATCTTCATCTGTTACATAAATTCGAAAAAAAATATGTTCCATTTCTTTTGCTAGACTATCAACTTGTTCATCTAAACTCTTATTCTTCTTCACTAGCTGCCATTTTTCTTGAACCTGTTGATTTAGTGTGGCTGTCAGCTGATATTTAGTAGTTAGTTTGGATCTTTCCACCTCAATAAACTGTTGGATATTTTGACGAAAACGTTCTTTCAATACGTCTTTTGCTACGAAGGTATCAGATGTTTCGGCGAGAAAGCTTCCTTGATAAAACCGGCCATTATTCCTCCATGCATAATGAAAGTGATAATTGGACGTAATACCGTCAAATAATAATTCGGCTCCAAGTTTACGCGCAAGTAATGATAGGGAATAAATGATGCCATGAAAACCATTAGAATTTGATTCACTTTGAAGGGCTTGCAAATCAACTTTTAAAATATCTGGTTCCATGAGGCTAATCCGATCTAAATTACTTGTTCCTGTTCCTAGATCATCAATAGCTACTTTCACACCCATCGTTTTTAAATATTTGAATGTGTGTGTCACCAGTTCAATATCTCCACGAAATTGATGCTCCGTTATTTCGATTACAATTTTGGAAAGATCAAGACCTTTTTCCTGATACTTTAACAGATGATTTAGAAACTGATCTTCCTTATCTAAGAGAAAATAATTCGCATGCACGTTCAAATACAAGTGCTCATCCATTCCTTGCTCAACATACTGTTTTAATGCCATGTCTTGAACCTTTTGATCAATTTCCATTTTGAAATCATCGGGAACATTCGTATCATGGAAAAATGAACCTAAAGGAATAACTTGATTATCTATTTCCAATCTACCTAACACTTCATAACCAGTCACTTCATGACTATCCGCACTGAAAATTGCTTGGAAATAAGGCTTCGCTTTATCTACATGCATCATTATATCTAAAGGATCCATCTTGATTCCCCTCTCTTTACATTAATTGTAACCGCACATATTGTTTTATTCAAAAAAATAGTCTGAATCCGATTGGAATTCAGACTATTCACTACTTCGATTAAAATTTCGCTTGATATCGATCTAATTCCCATTCCGTAACGGCTATACGATAACTATCCCACTCATCTTGTTTCAATGATAAGTATTCATTTAACGCATAGTCACCAAGAACTTTTTTACCAATTTCACCCGCTTTTAATGCTTGAATGGACTCACCTAATGTTGTCGGTAAGTTTTCAATACCACGCTCTTCACGTTCTTCATCACTCATGCTAAAGATATCATCTACTGTTTCTGTAGGTGCTTGTAATGATTTTTCCACACCATCGATACCAGCCGCTGCAATACTAGCATAAGCGTAGTATGGGTTAGCGCTTGGATCTGGACAACGAATTTCAACACGAGTTCCCGCGCCACGCGTAGCTGGAATACGAACTAATGCAGAACGGTTAGACGCAGACCATGCGATATAACAAGGTGCTTCATAACCTGGTACTAGACGTTTATAAGAGTTTACTAACGGATTTGTAAATGCAACAAATGATGGTACGTGGTGTAACAAACCAGCGATAAAAGAATAGGCTGTTTCAGATAACTCACGAGAATCAGACTCATCATAAAAAGCATTCTTCCCTGCTTTCTCATCGAATAGCGACATGTTCACGTGCATGCCGTTACCATTTTCACCAAATACCGGTTTTGGCATGAATGTAGCGCGTAGACCGAATTGCTGTGCTACAGTTTTCACAACCCATTTAAATGTAGTAGCATTATCTGCAGTTGTTAGTGCATCATCGAATTTAAAGTTAATTTCGTGTTGCCCTTGCGCCACTTCATGGTGAGAAGCTTCAATGGTAAAGCCCATCTTTTTCAAAGTCTTATAGATTTCCAAACGAACACGTTCACCTAAATCGTATGGAGCTGGTTCGAAATAGCCACCTTGGTCATGTACTTGTTGAGTTGGCTGTCCTTTTTCATCTGCTTCAAATAAAAAGAACTCTAATTCTGGACCTACGTTAACCGAAAAACCTTTTTCTTTAGCGTCATCTATTGTTTTTTTTAGAATATTTCGCGGATCTCCTTCGAACAAAGAACCATCAGGATTTGTGACACTGCATAAAAAACGCGCTTCTGAGTAATCTGGTTCTTCTGTCCACGGTAATACTGCGAATGAGTTTAGATCTGGTAATAGGTATAAATCTGATTTATTAATCGGTGTAAAACCTGTAATAGATGAACCGTCGAACATTGTTTTTCCTTCGACAACATCATCTAATTGTTCTGCTGTTACCGTCACCTGTTTTAATGTTCCTTCGATATCAACAAATTGTAAATGTAGTAATTCTACATGTTTCGTTTTAATTTCTTCTTTAATCGTTTCTAGTTGCGAGACAGTGTCCACTGTTTTCTCTGGAGCAATTGTTGCCATTTTTCATTTCCCCTTTTCCATGTAACTTTATTTAACATCCTTTGTTATTAACAATCCTACAATAGACCGAAACAAATCGTCATGACTTTTGTAAGAAAATCTAACAAACTTTTTTAGTGTTTTGTAAGTATTAAATGCTTTCTAATCATTGGCAAATCGCCTATCATGACCTTTGTACGGTAGCTTAATTTTTTTCGCAATAAATTGCATTATGTAAAGTGTGCTGTATACTTATTAAAAACATAGATAATGGTTACAGAAAAAAAACCGGTCCTTTTTATAGGATACCGGATTAAACAATCATTGATCTTTCACAAATAATTTTAAAGCTTGCCATTCCTCTGAAGTCAGTGTTATGCCTTTGCCCATTTTTTCATGATCTGGTGACCAATCACGAATATCATACTTTGGTTCACGATCATTCCAACTGATAAGATTAACTTCTTTACGCCATCCCTTTGGTGATTCAGAGAGGACAGCTACTTGTTCTATAATTTCAAATTTAATTCCTGCCAAGTTTAAAAACCCCCTATTATGATTCCATATTCCAAAGTCCGCATATAGAGGGAGACTTAACAGGTTTTAGCGCCTGTTATCCTCCCGTCTTAGCATTCTTGTGTAACTTGAAGCTTAAAGCGCACCGTCGTGATAAAAAGGAAGACATAGACTGCTACTAAATCTCTCTCTATTTTCTCTATATTTTAATTGAAGAAATTGGAGGATTCAACTTTTATGTGAAGTACCCATAGTTAGTGTAGTTTATATTTATCAATTAAATCACTTAAATTCTGATTCAAACTTGTTAAAGTTTCTGCTGAACTTGCAACATTACTGATTGCATTAATTTGTTCATCAATGGAAGAAGTAATTTCTTCAATAGATGCTGCTGTTTCTTGAGATACACTGGAGATACTCTCTACATTTTCATTCATTTTCTCTGCTTGTGTTGAAATGCCACCTATTTCTTCTTTCACCTTAGTAATAGCTTTAACAATGTCCTTTACTGCTTGTTGCATCTCCATAAACCTTGTTTCCGTCAGCTTCACATCGCTATTTAGTCCCTCTGATAACATACGATTCTCTTCTACAGCTTTTACCGTTTTTTCTGTTTCTGACACAATGGTTGACACAACATTTTGAACATTATGTGTCCCTTCTTTAGATTGTTCTGCAAGCTTACGAATCTCATCTGCAACAACAGCAAATCCTTTTCCATGTTCACCAGCTCTAGCTGCTTCAATACTTGCATTTAAAGCTAGAAGATTCGTTTCTTCCGCTACATGTTCAATCGTATCCATGACCTCTGTAATGTTTTGAACTTTTTGATGTAATTGACGAATGTCGTTCGAAATTTCATTCGCTCTAGTTACTGAATGTTGGTTTGATTCCTGAAGCTTTGAAACAATATCAATACCTTCATTTGATAAAGATTCTGTTTTATGTGAGATGTCGTCCATTTTTTCTGTTTGTTTCTGCATTTGCTGAATAGCTTCCGTTAATCTCTCCACGCGATAATGAATATCTTCTAAGTCATTCGCTTGTTCCTGTGTGCCTTTTGAAATTTCATTCATCGCATCACCAACTTCTTCACTACTTGCCGACGTTTCCTCAGAAATGGCAGACAAATCTGTCGCTGAATCTAATAACTGATCACTAGATTTCTGAACATTGGTTACAAGGCTTCTTAACTCTGCAGACATTTGATTAAAGGAACTAACAAGTATACCAATTTCATCAGTTGATTCTGGTAAATCAGATTCACTAATATTCCCATTTGCGATATTGGTGGCTTGTGACGCAACATCTTTTAATAAACTTAATTTCTTTCGTGTTAAGAAGTAAAACAATATCGAGCTTGCTATAATAATTATGGCAGTAATAGCGAAGATAACAAATTGCAATACATTTAATCCTTCATAAAACTCATCTTGAAATACCGCAACCCCAACCGTCCAATCCCACGGTTCAAAATATCTCATGTAAGCTGTCTTATCACGGTAGCTACCATCTGGTTGTTCATCATTATATTTTACAAATCGCTCTGAAGGAGCATTATTTGCTCCTGCTTCTATCATACGGGCGCGATTATTTCTGTTTAATTCATCTGCTGGTTCTCCCCCAATTTTGCTAGGGTGAAGTTGCAATACTAAATCTTGATCGTAAGCAAGTACATAACCACGATCTTTATAAACAAAGTTTGTCTGTGTGTAATCATACTCATTATTCTCGTTAACAGGTCCATTTAACATCTCTCTTGCTTTATCTTTTGCTTCTTCTTCACTTAAATCTCCTGATTCTACTTCTTCATTTAATAACTCCAGAACAGTGTATGCACCATCGGTAATTTTCTGTAATTCACTTTCCCCTGAGTCTAAAAGTTGACCTTTGGCTACTTGATAACTAAAAATACCGATGACGATACCTGTAATTGCTGTAATTACTATAATTAGTGCGATTAACTTTATTGAGATACTTTGCAATTTTTTCATGTTATACTCCCCTCCTATGCCTTATATCGACAAATTTCTCAAAATTTCAATGAAGGGAGACTAAAATCAATCGAAGTTAATCATTTTTATAGTGTCTATTTAAAAAAGTAAAGAATAATAAAATCATAAACACGAAAACGGAAAGAAAGATAAACATTTGTGAAAAGCTAGTATACTTAATGATCACCCCTAAAACAAAGGAGCCTAATGCGATCCCTAAATCATATAAAGTATAAAAGGTTGCTGTTGCATGTCCAGTACGATGTTGCTTCACTCTGGAGACAGCTATCGTTAAGAAAAACGGCAACAATGAGCCATAACCGACGCCGATTACAGCAGCAGCAATCAAAAACGTGACCGCATGATTAGAAAAGCTTAGCATGAATAACCCTAAAGAAAATAAAACCATACAAGGAATAATGACCGGCTTTGGTCCTCGAAGATCGAACTGTTTCCCTAAAAATGGTCTTGATAAAAGCATCGTTACTGCAAACACAACAAAGAAGTAATTGGATACATGATCTAATCCACGTGCATTAGCATAAACAGAGATAAAGGAAACAATACTTGCATAAGCAAAAGCAATCAGCAAGCCGATAAAGGAAATAGAGACTGCTTCTTTTTCAAGTAATTCCTTCCACTTAAATGAAGTTCCTTTTGGCTTGTCAGTACCTGTTACCTCTTTCGCTTGAACGAAAAAGCTAGAGATCACACTTAAAACCGTAAACAGGTTAAGCATAAGAAATAAGTTATAATATGAAGTAAATTGGATTACGGTAAGTCCTATAAAGGGACCAAAAACAACCGCTAAATTCATTGCCATTGTAAAGTATCCAAGTCCTTCTCCACGCCTTTTGGCTGGTACAATATCTGCAGCAATTGCAGATGTTACGGTTGTAACAATCGCAAATGATAATCCGTGAATAAAACGAAGTACCAGCATTGTCATAAAAGTGTCTACAAATAAATAAAAAATCATCGTCATCGCAAAAAGAATACTACTGATTAATAACATTTTGCGTTTGCCAAATTTATCGAGAATGGTACCTGAAAATGGTCTTAACAATATCGCAGCCAACAGCATGGCAGTGACAACGAGACCACCTTGCGCTTCCGTAGCACCCCACTTATCAATCACATACAACGGTAATGTCGTTAGTAACGTATAAAATGTGATAAAAATAAACAGATTCACTGCCGCTATACTTATAAAATTCTTCGTCCATATTCTTGGTTGGGACATACCTATTCATCTCTTTCTATTGATAGTTTTTCTAGAAGGTGTTGTAAAGTAAGTTTTTCCTGTTCTGATAATTGTTCCAAAAATAATTCTTCTGTTTGTTTCACTGCTTGAATAATTTCCAGATAGGTTGATGTTGCTTTTTCCGTTAATGTGACAATCCGTTCTCGTTTGTCGGTTCCAATTTTCCGCTCAACCCAACCGCTTTGCTCCATCCTTATTAATGTTCTCGTGATGGTTGGAGCTTCCACCTTTAAATATTGCCATATTTCAGTCTGTGTCATGTTCCCCTTTTGATATAAAGTATAAACAATTGTCCATTGAGAATGATAAAGTCCAAACTGTTTTAAAGTTATGTTTAATTCATTTTGAAACATTCGCAGTTTTTGATGATATAAGTGCAACAAATGACTCGTATCCATGTTCTTACTCCCTTCCATTTTATTTACCTAGGTAAATAAATAACTTTACAAGTATAAGATATAAGTGATAAAAAGTAAAGAAGCAGCCAGTAATAACTGGCTACTTCTTGCTTCTCATTCGTTCTTTTACATATTCAATAAATTCATTTGCTTTTTGTTCGGGTGGTTGTGTCATTAAACTAACTACCATAAATAAAGCTGTTGCAACCACAATTCCCCAGATACCAGATTTCAAACCGAGTAATAATCCGCCAGTTGCCTCTATATAAATCACCAAAATACTACTAATGGTAACACTGACGATAACTCCAGCTGCTGTACCTCTTTTCCAGAAGAAAGTCCCGACGATTGCTGGAACAACAACAATTAATCCGGCTGAAGAAGCAACAGAAAGAACTGCAATTAAATCAAGCTCCAATTGAGCAAATAAAAAGGCTAATACAGCAATTACCGGGATAACGATTTTACCGATTAATAATTGCTTATGATCGTCAATGTCCCCTTTCACATTACGATATACGTCTCGTGAAAATAAAGATGATAATGTTAGTAAAATCGAATCAATGGTTGAAATTGCAGCAGCCATAATTCCAACCATTACGATCACACCTAAAATCGGTGGAACGACTTCAGAAGATAACAACATCGGAGTCGCTAAATCCGCATTTTCTAAACCAGGGAATAGAATAGATGCTGAGAAGCCCCAGACAACAGACACAACCGTATATATAAGTCCAAAAACTAAAAATCCCATTAACATATGACGCATACTTTTTAAAGAAGCTGGCATAAACAATCGCTGACTTACTTGTGGATTGGATATACTAAAGAAAAACCATGGTATGGTTAATCCTAAAAACGTCCAGAAATTAAAATATCCATTGCCCGGAACGGCAAATGCTTGTGGATCATTCGCTTCAATTGATGCAAAAAATCCACTCACACCCCCTAAACTATTGACAATTAAAATGACGACAATAGTTGAAGTAATGATCATGATTAATGATTGTAAGGAATCGGTCCATGCCACCGATCGAATCCCCGCAATATAAGAAAAGACAAGTGCTAATACCGTTGCAATAATAACACCTGTGGTATAAGGTATCGCATCATTCGTCACCCCTTGCAGCAAATAGCCGATTCCTGTTAACTGAACAGCACTGTACGGAATTAAAAATAAACAGCTGGCAATCGCCGAAACGATAGCTACCCATCTATTCTGATAACGGTCACCTAACATTTCGGATGGTGTTACATAACCATACTTATTACCTACTAGCCAAAAGCGTGGACCAAATATAGCAACAAGGGAAACCCCCATAAAATAAATAATTTCAAACCCTAAGGCACCGACACCACCATTGTAAGTAAGGCCTGCCAGTCCAACTAACATAAAAGCACTGTAAGTTGTAGCACTATAACTTAAAGCTGATACAAAACCATTTAATTTTCGTTCTCCTAAAAAGTATCCAGACATACTGTTTTGTCTGCCATTTCTTGATAAATAAGCAATGACAATAGCAATCACCACATAAATGGTAATCGTTGACCAAACCAATGTTGTGCTCATTCCTCGTCACTCCAGTCCGTTGTTAAGAAGTAATTCGCCAAAATGGTGATAACTGCTAAGATCGACCAGACTAAAAAACTGCCATACCATTTCGTGATATCACTGAGGAATGTGTAAGGAATCACATAACCAAGAATAACAACAAGCAAAATAATAAGTCCCCAAAATTTCTCTTTTTGATTCACTTCTCTCACCTATCCTTTCGTGTCATGATTCTTATTATACAGATAATCATACATGTGTAAAGACACCTGTTAAAAATTTTCATTCTTATAAAGAGAACTATGATCAATCTTAAGCACCACAATAAAAAAACACGACCAGCTTCAGAGCTGATCGCAACTTTTTAATCTTCTGGCGGATCTGGATTTTGGTCTTTTAATACTTCTAACGGGGAACGCTTCTTCTTTTTCTTTTTCCAACGTTTAATATAAATGGTTGGTGATTCATAATCATCAGATGCGATAATATCACGATTCGATGCTCGCATAAATGACCATGCTAATAAGAACATGATGAAAATTAATGGAAAACCACCCACAATACTAGCTGTCTGTAGGGTATCCAAACCACCAAGGAACATTAATGTAAGTGGCATAATACATAATGTAAATGCCCAGAAAAGTCGGTTCCATCTCAGTGGCTCATTTTCTACTTCCTTTTGCGCAACAGATGCTAAAATAAATGAGGATGAATCAAACGTCGTTGCTAGAAAAATGATTGCAAGAATCGTAAAGGCTGCAACCATTAGTCCTGGCAGTGGAAGTTGGCCAATAATCGCAATAATTGTTGCTGGTGCGCCAAAGTCATTAATATAGCTCATTGCGTCAAATTGTCCTGTTAACTGTAGATGTAAGCCAAAGTTGCCCATGATACCGAAAAAAAGTACACAACCTAATGTACCGTATAACATTGTACCAAATATCATCTCCCGGATCGTACGCCCTCTCGAAATACGGGCAACAAATAAGCCGACAAACGGTGCATATACTAGCCACCATGCCCAATAAAAGACAGTCCAT
The DNA here is from genome assembly GCF_010994085.1 of Gracilibacillus saliphilus. Classification (NCBI taxonomy): domain Bacteria; kingdom Bacillati; phylum Bacillota; class Bacilli; order Caryophanales; family Bacillaceae; genus Gracilibacillus; species Gracilibacillus saliphilus. The sequence goes on from NZ_WJEB01000019.1 coordinate 90,918, forward strand.
GCTTCTGGGAAACCAGATTCAGTGAACTCATCCAAATTTCCGAACGGTTCTACCCATGTTGCCATTTTAAAGAAGTTATCTAATAAAATACCTATGGAGTTGAAGGTTGTCTCCATAATGAACCGAGTAGGACCAAGCACGAGAATAAAGGCTAGTATAAAAAGTGCTAACCATAAGTTAATATCACTTAACAGCTTAATACCTTTCCGTAGACCGGAATAGGCACTTACCGCAAAAATGGTCGTACAGACAAGCATGATAACTGCTTGTAACCACAAGGTAACTGGCCAGCCTGTCAAATAGTGAACTCCTTCTGCAATCATTGGAGTTCCCAAAGCTAATGTAGTTCCTGCTCCACCTAATAATCCAAAAATAAAGAAAATATCGATAATTTTCCCTAATGGTCCATCTACCAAACCGCCTAAAACAGGCCTAACTGCTTCACTTACTTTTAGTACAGGTTTCTTACGAACATAGAAAAAGTACGCGATTGGTAATGCCGGTAATGTATAAATCGCCCATGCTATCGGTCCCCAGTGAAAAATACCATAGGCAGTTGCCCACTGAATTGCTTCAGTTGATTCTCCTGCCAAACCGAATGGAGGACCTTGATAGTAGTATACCCATTCAATAACAGACCAGTACAAAATACTGGAACCAATACCTGCTGCAAATAACATTGCGGCCCATGAAAAAGTATTAAATTCAGGTTTTTGACCTTCATCACCTAATTTCACGTGACCATTCTTACTAAACGCAACATATAAAAGAAAAGCAAATATAATGAGACCCATCGCTAAATACAGCACACCGAAATTAGTGGTCATAAAAGTATTAGCCATACCAACAATTTCTTTTCCTTGTTCCGGAAATAAAACAAGTGGTAGTACTACTGCTAGTAACAGTAAAAACGCTCCAATAAATGTCGGCCAATCAATCAGTCGATGTCTCATTGTTTTTCACACCTTCCTATTTGATATTATTTTTTAACTTTCCCATACTAGCTAAAAACAAACTAAAAAGAGGACAATTTTTTCATTGTCCTCTTCTTACTTTTTCTTATTTTTATTATGTTGATTCGATACATTTCTTCGAATATGGATGTTATACCACAGTAACGCAATTGCAATAATAAAAATAACAATCGCTGGAACATGAATAACACCTGTTAAATCTAATATCATCATTACAACTAATACTGTCAGCAATGGTATTCGAATTTTGTTATAGTTCATGACATCCCCCTTTAAGTGCGTGTTCAAAAAGTTTAGAAGTGACTTTTTGAACAAACTCTTTAACCGCTTTCATCCATTAATCCTATCATAAGTAGCGAGGAATTCATAATGTTAACCAAATAATTGCTTTTGGGCTGCTAAACTCATCTGTGATGGATTCCATGCAGGCTCCCATACTAATTCAACGGTAACATTCTCTATTTCATCTATTTGCAGCAATCGTTTTTTGACACCATTTACAATACTATCATGCATAGGGCACCCTGGGGTAGTTAATGTCATTTTTATTAAAACATCATTTGATTCAGCTATTAGAATGTCATATACCAACCCTAAATCAACAATATTTATTGCTAATTCCGGATCTATTACCTCATACAAAGCTTCTTCTATCACTTCACGATCCATCACTTCCACTCCTCTATTTAAATAATACAAGTATCATTGATAGCGCATATACCATAGACACAATCATCATGACGCCTTGTGCTAACCACACACCTACTCCAATTTGAGTTAACATCGAACCAATCATTACCACAACACTAATTGTTAAAATCGCAAAAAGAACTACTGCTAATTTTTCATTGATCATCTCTTTTAAAGTAGGTACCCTTTCTTTCCCAACAAAGTCTGCATATTGTTTGGTCCACCATAAAAAAGGAACAATTTTATATAAATAACCTAAAATACTGAAGACAATCCAACACATAATATAACTAAATAAAAGAATACCCCAATGAAAGACTGATTGTAGATCGATAACAACTAAAATCACAGCAATAATATGGATAACGTTCCCAAGTAAAATGGCAAACAGGGAAAAAACAAAGGCTTTATCCAACTTTCTTTTCAAACGATTCCGGTAGATGATGTACATATTATAGGTAAATAATGTGAAGCCTATTGCCAATAACAGAAAACCGATTGCTTGTACATAGGCTATTTGTATCCAAAACGAAACAGATACACATAGCAATCCCATGCTGTAACTGCAGATCGCATATTTGCCGTAACGAGTAGGATAATCATGTGATAAACTGAACATAGGAACCAATTTATAAGAAAAGCCGAAAATCAACAGGCTAAACCATCCCGCTACTCCTAACAAGATATGGGTATAAAAAATCGATTCATGGAACGGTATACCTTTTGTTGCAAAACTATAAGCGAGCAAAAAACCTGCTGCAATTGTAAAAAGGAGCATAACTAACGCAGTCAGAACAAAGGCATACATAATTGATTTTTTCTCTGTTTGACGAAGCGTAATAGCCATTTGGAGCAAAAACATACATAACCCTATTACAACAATTGCCGCTCCATAAATGGATTGAGTAGGACTTATTGCTAATAAACCGGCAAATATAACCACACCAGAACAACTGAAAAGTAATGGGAAATACGCTAGCTTTAGTCTCCAAATACTAGTTAAAAACACCACAGGTACAAGTTGGTACATTGCCCCCATCGCAACAATCATCGCAAACCCTAATAGTAATAAATGGGCTGCAGACCAAATTTCAGGTATGCGAAATTGTCCTTGTAAAATCGATGTACTGTTCCAAAAAATGATAATCTGTGCAACTACAAAGGCCACTAAGCCAAAAACAATAAAACTTAAAGGTAATCGAATATCGGTCGTACTCTTGATGTTTCCAGTTGTCATCATTTTATTCACCACGCTTTGTAATGATTATCTTAAAACTGCCATCCTGTTGGGGTTCTGTTACATAATCAAAGCCCAGTTCATCTAATTCTTCATATAAAAACATTGGTCTTCGGTCATTGATAATGGTCAACACTTCACCAACTGTCATCGTTTCTAATTGATTCAAGGTGCGAATCATCGGTTGAGGCGGCTCCATCCCTCTGTTATCTAATGTGATCATCAGCCTTCACCTCTTTTCGATAGATGACTTTCCAATGTTTCCTTTCGATTTTCTCAGCTTGATAGATAAATCCCTTACGTCCTAAAAGTTTATGCAATGGTATCGGATTGAATGGCGCATGTAGTATAAAAGCTTGATTCTCTTTTAAACCTTTGACAGTTCCCATAATTTTATCGAATGGTTCTTTTTTTAACGCTAAATCTTCACGGACATCTAGTTCAACATATTCTTCCGTCATCATTATCCCTCCTCCTTTATCATTTTGCTAATCGTCCATAGACACCCACTAATGAAAATATATCTCTATGATAATCATTATCAATTAAATAAGAAGTGATTTTAGTCACATTTTTACGTTATGAGTGTTTGATATCACATTTTTGTTTATCAAAACATGATATGTTATCGCAGAAGGAGGGAATGATTTGTTGAAGACTAAATTACTTGTAGTCATTGTCCTAACGTATATGTTGATTGTTTTTGGAGGTTATGTAGCATCATCCGAATCAGGAATGGGATGTGGACCGGAATGGCCGTTATGTAATGGAGCGGTGATACCCGAATTACAGGGTGATACTTTAATCGAATTTGCCCACCGTGTGATTGGACTTGTTTTGTTTTTACTGTTCAGCCAGATTGTCCTACAAATTTATAAGAAGAAACGATATCAGCATCTAAAAACTATTACGTTATACAGTTATTTGTTACTCCTATTTCAAATCATAGCGGGGGCTGTCGTAGTCATATTGGATTTGCCTGCTCTTGTTGTGACACTGCATCTTATGTTAGCCATGATTTTTTCTGGGTTATTACTTTATCTCTATCACCATACAAATAACACCCTTTTTAATGAAAAGAAGTTCATACATTTGCGGTTATTGTTATTGATCCTACTCATCACGATAGGATTGGGCGCCTATATCAAACACACATCGATTGGTCTAGCATGTAGTTGGTTGGATTGTCATGACACATTTATGCCAGCCTCCTTAGTAGAATGGATACAAACGATCCATCGAGTTTTTGCTCTTATTAGTTTTGTATATCTCATTTTTGTCACTTTTATTTACCGCAACCGTTCTATACTGATTGCGCTCGTTTTATTTGTTATCCAAGTGGCGGTTGGTATTATCACCATCTTGACCAATATAGATATGTTCTGGAGTGTATTACATTTAGCCTTTGCCACTGCTGTTTACTATTTTGTGTTAGATACATGGCTGCAACCAAGAAAATAAAGGATAGCATAACAGTAAACGCTCAAGCTCACGGTGAACTTGAGCGTTATTGTCGAAGATTATTTATTTGTTACATCTTTCAACCTTCTATTTACTTCTGGTATAACTTTGTGGACTAGTAAATCCATCGTTTGTTTGATGGATTCGATCGGTTGCCCACCAAAATCAACTTGTGCGTAAAATCGATCATGATGAAACAATTGATGTTGGTAGATTATTTTTTCTACGATTTGTTCTGGTGTTCCTACAAATAACGTCGATTCATTACTTGTGATAAATTCTAAATCTGTTCGAGCAGCGCCCATTGCTCCACCAATTCCTTGTTTCGTTAAATGTTTCCAATAATTAGAATAATAGGAATAGAAGTCCTGTTCTAACTCCGTTTCTGTTTCACGAATCATGGTATGACCAGCAATCGCAACTACTGGTCTTTCCCCTTGATAGACTTCATGATAACGGTGCACTAATCGTTGATACTTTTTAGCAATTCCACCAATCATCACAATAGTTAACCCGCAGCCATTGCGCCCTGCTCGCTCGGCACTCTCGAGCGTTCCACCAACTCCGATCGAAATCGGTAACGTGTTCTGTAGAGGACGTGGCGCAATTTCTGCCGCTTGTAAAGCTGGTCGGTATCTACCTTCCCATGTTACTCTTTCTTGTTGATTCAGCTGTAAAAATAGTTGTAAATGTTCATCAAAGAGGTCATCATAATCCTTTTCACTGTAACCAAACAACGGAAAGGATTCGACAAATGCACCTCTCCCTGCCGTAAATTCCACACGACCGCCTGATAACAAATCTAAGGTCGCAAAATCTTCGAATAATCGTACAGGGTCTGCTGTATTTAATAAGGAGGTCAAGGCTGTTAATTTGATCTTACTTGTTTGCTGTGAAATGGCAGCAAGCAGCATTTGCGGCGAGGAAACAGCGTAATCCAGACGATGATGCTCACCCACACCAAATAGGTCTAAGCCTATTTGATCTGCATATCGAGCCATTTCCACTAACATATCGACTCGTTCTTTTGTTGTTATCGCTTGTGTTGTTTTCGGATCTTCTAAGATTTCAGATAAACTATACACACCAAACTCCATACTATTCTACCTCTCTCTCTTTTGTAAGCAGAGCTTTCCAATTTGACCACGGGAACTGATTAGGCGGAAAGGACACCGCACTGATTTCCTCTTTACGAACCGGGTGAAAAAGTCGTAATTCGTGCGACCATAACGCAATTTGCTGACCAGGCTTGTTTACCTTTTTCCCATATTTCTGATCGCCGTATAGCGGATATCCACGTGAAGCAAACTGAACTCGAATTTGATGTGGGCGTCCGGTATGTAAATTAATTTTTACCAAGCTCAAACCTTTATCACTAGCTAAAAGCTGATAATCAAGCACAGCTTTTTTTGCTTTTGAATTATTTTTTGACGAAACCGTGACAATATTGTGACGACGATCTTTCCACAAAAAATCGACCCATTCCTCAGCTGGCGCCGGAACCCCTCTGACAACAGCCAAATATGTTTTATCTAATTCATTTTTTCGGATTGTATCAGATAATCGGGATGCTGCCTTTGAAGTTTTCGCAAATACCATCACACCACCAACTGGTCGATCTAACCGATGGACTAGCCCTAAATAAACATTACCAGGCTTCTGATAGCGAATTTTAATATCTTCCTTTAAAATAGTGAGAAAATCCTCATCATTACTTTGATCTTTCTGTACAGGTACATTAACTGGTTTTTCCACCATTAGCAAGTGATTGTCTTCATATAAAATATGGATATTCATAAGAAACCCCTTTTTTTGTTGATAGTCATTCATACTAACATTCTAACATAAGAAGCGTTTAGAGCACCTGTTCAAAATGTTTTACTACAGCGATTTATATCCCTTCTTTTAAAAATTCTTTAAATACAAAAAGATCCCCTAACTATCGTAGGAGACCTTTTATTCTTTACTATTCTACTATTAAGGTTGCCACCATATCGTCGTGACCAGCACCACACATAATCGAACATCTAATAGTATATTCACCTGGTTCAAGTGTTGCAGTTTGAGAACCTGCGTCATCCAATGCAATATCAGTACCTTCTATTTCGATACCATGGAAACCTTCTTCGTTTGTTAAGTTTACTGTAACTTCACCGGCTGGTACGGTATATTCTTCTTGATCAAATTGCCAGTTAGATGCCTGGATATCTACTGTTTCACCATCACCGCTTGCATTTTCTCCAGCTTCTCCATCGCTATTTGAACTTCCTTCATCATCACCGCCACCACAAGCAGCAAGCACAAGTGCTAATGATAATGTCATCATGCCTAAAAGTATTTTTTTCATGATTGTTTTTCCCCTTTCTATTCCATTTTGTTTGTCAACCACTTACATCATAAATGATTGCCTACGACATTCATATGATTTTAATCACACTCAGGTTGTGATATGGCTCACTTTATAACCAATCAAAATATCCTATGCTTGAGTCAAATCCAATAGATAGGAGGTTCACAAGATGTATTCCAACACAAAGAAATCAAAGCATTCCATGTCAGGAACGATCGCCTCTGTCACTATTGTTGCTTTAATTATTATTTTGATGTGGGCAGGTGTATTTGCAATTTATATGGCTAGAGTGTGATCTATGACTCTATTATAACGATTGGTTTCTTTATTTATCTACTTTTACGTTATATTCTTCACAAAACATTCATATTTGAAGGAGGGAATAAAGCAATGAGTAAATTAGAAGAAATTTGGATGACAGCAAGTGTTGGGATTCTCGTTGTCTTTATGGTGATTGTTGGTTACCAAACGTATGCCTTAGGAATGGGACCACCAAGTCATAAAGAAACGATCGATCCACAAAAAGTTGAACAAACCGCTCCATTTGATAAACCGGGCCTAATTGATCTCGGAGACAACCAATACGAATTAGTTATGACGTTAGAAGCGTTTGCGTTTAATCCAGGAAATGTCGAAGTGCCAGTTGGAGCAGAGATCGAATTTACGATGACCTCAAAAGATGTATCACATGGTGTTCAAATTCCGGGTACAAATGTAAATGCGATGGTGTTACCTGGTCATATTCAAAAAATTACTCAAACATTTGATGAACCTGGTGAGTACTTAGTTTTATGTAATGAATATTGTGGTGCAGGTCACCAAGCAATGTTCACCACCATTACAGTGAAATAAGGAGGGGCAAAAATGGAACAGGCAAAAAATGTTGGATTGAGAGAAAAGGTAATCAGTAAATTAGGAGTTAACCCTCAAGATGCTAAAATTGCACTCACTTATTTCACCATTTCATTTGCAACATTATTAATAGGTGGTTTGTTAGGGTTAGTTCAAGGATTAGAGCGCGCAGGTCTTTATTCTTTACCGGCAGGATTTAATTATTACCAAGTCTTATCCGCACACGGACTTTTATTGTTAGTTGTTTTTACTGCTACATTCACGATTGGATACCAACTTGCGAATCTTTCCTATTCGTTTAATGGATTATTACCGAAAGTCCGCAAAGTGATATGGACTGGTATCGTATTAAAGGTAATTGGTGTTGTGCTTGCCATAACCACGATTGTTTTAGGTGAAGCATCGGTATTATACACTTTCTATCCACCTTTGGCAGCACACCCAGCATTTTACATCGGATTAGTTCTTCTAGTGTTAGGAATTTGGTCTGTAGCTTTTGGTGTATTTATCAACTATCTTCATTGGCGAAAACAGAATCCGGGTCAACCAACACCAATTCTTGCTTTCTTTGCAATGGGTGTATTTGTACTATGGTTCTTCGCAAGTCTCGGTGTAACAATTGAAGTATTTATGATTATCCCATGGGTTTTAGGATGGGTCGAAACGATTAATGTAATGGTTACAAGAACACTGTTTTGGTGGTTTGGTCACACGCTTGTTAACATTTGGTATCTTGTTGCTACTTCTGCATGGTATATTATTGTACCAAAAATTGTGGGAGGTAAACATTTCAATGAGAAACTAATTCGTTTAGTAGTTATTTTACTTGTTGTCTTAAACATTCCAGGCGGTTTCCACCATCAAATAATCGATCCAGCTATTTCAACATCAATTAAATTCTTACACGTCTTCATGAGTCTGTCGATTGCAGTACCATCCTTGATGACTGCCTTTGCCATGTTCTATGTATTAGAAAAAGCAGGACGTAAAAAAGGTGGCAAAGGATTATTTGGATGGTTTAAAAAGCTACCCTGGGGAGATGTACGTTTCCTAGCACCAATGATTGCGATGATTGCTTTTATCCCAGGTGGTGCAGGTGGTATTGTCAATACTAGTAACCAAATGAATCAAGTCGTCCATAATACAATGTGGGTTGTTGGTCACTTTCACGTCACCGTTGGGGTATCCGTTGTGCTTACGTTCTTTGGTATTTGTTACTGGTTAATCCCACATTTATCTAAGCGTCAATTAACACCAAAAATGAATAAAATTGGTGTGATTCAAACATGGATTTGGACGATTGGCATGACGATTATGGCCGGTTCCATGCATTTAGCTGGCTTAGTCGGAGATCCTCGTCGTACTTCTGATACAACATATGCTGGTCATGAAACTTCATTAAGTTGGTTGCCATATGAGTATGTCTTTGCAACTGGCGCAACCCTACTTTTAATAGGTGTCATTATTCAGGTATATGCCGTGTTTAACATGATGTTCTTTGCTCCAAAAGGAAAAACAGAATATCCAGTGGCAGAGCCGGAGGATGATCAACCGAAAGTGCCGATGTGGACAGAACGCTGGGGATTATGGGCCATTGTCTTACTTGCTGTTGTTGCAATGGCATATGTGATTCCAATTGTAGACATGATTGTTAATGCACCTCCAGGATCCCCACCGATCAAAACGTGGTAACTATTTAATGATATGCGGGGAAGGACATACTTCCCCTTGGATATCTTCATCTATCCCTAGAAGAGAGCAGGGAGCAAAATTTCTCTTCCATGGATATGGTTAGGGAAAGTACTAATCAAAGAGTTCTTCTCAGTCTCTACTCAATCTATAGCAAAAGGTGGTGCTTGGCTTGACTAATCATGAAAGAATCGCAGTTGTTGTTATTATACTTTTTGGGTTGGTTGTTTTCTTGATTGGGACAGATGGCTTTCACGCTTTTACAACAGAACAAGCACGCACTAATCAATTAATCAAAGAACAACCTCAGGTTCCATCCGTAGATTTAGAAGACAGTAAAAGTCGTACTTATTCGATTGAAGAGTTACATCAAACTAAATTTTTATTTATTACTTTTATGTATACTAATTGTGCTACTGTTTGTCCACAATTAGAACGTAACATGCAAGAGGTTTATCAGCAATTGCCAGTTTCCATGATCAAAGATGATATTCAATTTTTAAGTATTAGCTTTGACACCGAACATGATGATCCAGAAACACTGGGAAAATATCGGAGCTATTTTGACAGTGATGGAGAAACATGGCGCATGGCACGAATAAATGATCAAGAAGAATTAACGAGTTTGCTAGATCAACTTGGTGTTATTGTGATCCCAGATGATTATGGTAATTTCCAACACAATACAGCTTTTTATTTAGTTGACAAGGATGGCTATTTAATCGATGTGATGGATTACACTGAAATTGACCAGGCAGTTGAACGAATTAAATCTGTGATCGGAGGAGATTCAGCATGAAACAAACAAGGTATGGTCTTCTATTATTTATTTTTTTAATCCTACCTCCTGTTGCCGAGTTACTAGAGTCGATTATGATCTTTCATATGCACACACAAATGCCTTTATTTGTCTTTGCTGGTTTTCTAATGACACCTTTTTTCCAAAAAAAGTTTCCAAATTTTTTTATGAAATGGAATCGTTCAGGGATTCCAGGTATCTTGTTAGTAATCTTAATCTGGTCCTATTGGCAAATTCCTCGAGCAATGGATGATGCCTTAACCCATTCCCATGTGGAAATCTTTAAGTTTATCAGTCTACCTTTTTTAGTAGGAATACCACTTCGTGATAGCTGGCGAAAGATCAAAAACAATGGGCAATTTATATTTTTAGTCTATTTACTTGCTACATTGATTGTCACTGGTTTTCTTTATATTTGGGTAGATGAGCAAATTTGCAATAATTATTTAATCATTGAACAGCAAACTCTCGGTTGGGGTTCCTTAGCAATGGCTGCCTGTTTATTGTTATATTTAGTTTACCGTCAGTTTGAGAAAGATGAAGGAGTTTAGAACATAAGATATTTATAAAAGGCAGGAAATTCGCGAATGGTTGAGTAAACATCTCGCCATTCAAAATATTCTGCATGTGAACCATATACTTCCTCAAAACCTTGTTGTTTCATAGCCAATTTAGTCCTGGAAATATGAAAAAATTGCGTGATAACCGTTATATGGTCTGTTGATAAATTATGTTTTTGAGCAATCTCCAAACTATTCTCTGCTGTCATTTCGGTATTATAGCCATTGTTATCAGTGATGATCGATGATTCAGGTACTCCTTTTTCAATTAAATAACCTTTCATTACTTCTGCTTCATCAAATCCTTCCATGCCAATGCCACCACTGACAATAATCGTTTCTAGTAAGTTATTGATATACAAATTGTAGGCTTTATCAAGACGAGCTTGTAGTCTGGCTGAAGGCGTGCCGTCTTCCTTCACTTTATTACCAAGGACTACACCAACTTCTGACCGATCATTTTCATCAGTTAATCCATCAATAGTAATAACGATTGTATGTATAACAAAAAAAGTAAACGTTAGTCCAATCAAAATGATAACTATTTTTTTCATAGAATACTCCTTTCCCTTCCTATCATAACTAAAAAAAGGCTTTTAAACTATCCCTCCATATAGTAAACTTATTTTCAAAGAGACAACTGGGGGATACATCATGTTGATGAAAAAATGGCTGATCAGTTTACTTTTTGTGATGACCATACTAGCCGGGTGTGGTACTGCAACAATCGAAGAGGAACAAACTGATCCAACTGCAGCAGACAGTACTACTGAAGAAACAATGTCTCAGGAAAGCAAGACACCGTCAGAAAAGCCTGAGCAAGCAGAAACACCAGATGATGAACATTTCGCCACGGCTACAGTCAGTCGTGTAGTCGATGGTGATACGGTCCATATTGAATTAGATGGCCAGGGAGAAACAGTAAGACTTTTATTAGTCGATACACCTGAAACAAAACACCCTAACCTTCCTGTTCAACCTTTTGGTCCGGAAGCATCTGAATTTGCAGTGGAAAAACTGGCAGGAAAAGAAATTCAAATCGAATTCGATGGGCCAGAACGAGATAAATATGATCGACTTCTGGGCTATATTTGGGTAGATGGAGAAAATTTTAATCAACTATTATTAGAAGAAGGCTTAGCACGTTATGCTTATGTCTACGATCCTCCTTATATACACCAGGATGAAATGAAGCAAGCAGAACAACGAGCACGTGAAGCAGAGATTGGTATCTGGAGTATCGATGGATACGTAACTGATGATGGTTTCCACCATGAAGGAGTCGAAGATGCCCCTCAAGAAAATCAAGAAGCTCATACACCAGATGAGGATGTTTATTATGCTAATTGTACAGAGGCACGCGAAGCTGGTGTAACTCCTTTGCATGAAGGTGATCCTGGGTATGGCAGTCATATGGATGGCGATGGTGATGGTGTAGCTTGTGAGTAATGAAGAAAAGCCCGAAAGGTCAGATGACCATTCGGGCATATTCTTATCATTGATTTTATACGCGATAAAATAATTTCGTATTCTGTTCTACTTGTTCTTTTACATATTGTATTGGTAACTGTTTCATTTTTGCTATTTGTTTAATCACTTCTTTTATCATATTCGGATGTGTCATTCCCCCTTGAAATCGCCCTTCAAACGGCCATGGACCATCTGTTTCTACCATCATCAATTCAATAGGATAGCTTTTAATTAAATCCTGAATCTCTTTTTCATAAAAACAATCTGGTGTCACGGAAATCATAAATTGTGCCTCGATCATCCGCTTAATCGTGATGTCATCTCCTTTAAACCAATGAAAATGTGCACGTTTTACCCCATGCTTTGCTAATAAATCACATACTAATGCAGCATCATCATATACTGCATGCAATACAATCGGCAAATCATATTGGACAGCAAAGGACATGAATCGCTCTAATATGTCGATGTATGGTTGAAGAGCGAGACTAGGTTCTTCTTTTCTTTTGTAAAAAGGAAGTCCGACTTCTCCAATCGCAACTATCTGCTCATGGTGTTCGTGAATCAATGTTTCAATCTGAGTTAATTCCTGAACAGTCGGGAGTGGTTGTTCTGGATGCCAGCCAAACGCCGGATAGACAGTTGGATATTGCTCCGCTAATTCCAAAACTTTTTCACAGCTTGTAAGATTACTGGATACTGCAATCATCCCAGCAACGTCTAACGTATCCATCATCTTTTTTTGCTCAGCAGGCTGATACCAATCCAAATGGATATGTGCATCAATCATTTAACACACCTCGTAATGTTTGATAAATTTCCTTCTTCTTTTCAAGGAATTCCTGCGTTAAAGTCAACTCTTCATTTCTCGGACGTTTGAAATCAATCGTAAATTCCTTGATGACATTGGCAGGCTTAGAACCCAATACAAGAATTCGATCTGATAAAAAAATCGCTTCCTCAATATTATGGGTAACAAATAAAACAGACGGTCTTTCTTGTTCCCAGATAGTTAATAACCACTTTTGCATTTCTAACCTTGTGAACTCATCTAATGCCGAAAAAGGTTCATCTAAACAGATAAAAGATTGTGGACTTAAAAGACTTCGAACAAATGCAACACGCTGGCGCATTCCACCAGATAATTCGTGGGGATATGCGTTGGCATACTCTCTTAACCCGGCCCGTTCCAACATTTCTAGCGCTTTTTGTTTATCAGGTTTTTGATGTAATTCCACACTTAACACAACATTTTCTAGAACGGTACGCCATGGAAAAAGCGAAGGTGTTTGTGGCATATAGCTTATCGATCCTTTTTTACCATTGATTGCCTCATTATCTAAACGAATTGTGCCATGATCGGCTTGATAGAGCCCGCCAATCAAGTGAAAAATAGTACTTTTTCCACTGCCAGATGGTCCGAGTAAGGAAACGAATTCACCATCGTTCACGTGTAAATCTAAGTGATCAAGAATAGTTAGTTCACCAAAGCTTTTTGAAATATTTTCTAGTTCTAGCGTACTCATGACTGTTCCCCCTTACCCGGATGCCATTTTAAAATGATTTTTTCTGCAGCAATGATAATAGCGAAAAAAATCAGGCATAAGATCATAATAAATAAAATCGCTACAAAAACTCGATCAGTACGGAATGATGATGAGGCTAGCGTCATGTATACACCAATTCCTTTGTTAGCACCTAACCATTCCGAGATGACAGCTCCCATAACACTATAGGTAGCGGAAATTTTTAGTCCGGAAAACATTTGTGGAACTGCATGAGGCAGCTCCAGTTTTGTGAAAATTTGTTTCTTCGTTGCACCAGCCATTTTCATATAATGAATTAATTCCGGATTTGTATGTCTTAATCCATCGATTGTCGATACCGCAACCGGGAAGAAACATACTAATGTAATAATTAATAGTTTAGGTGTAACACCAAATCCAAACCAAATAACAAGTAAAGGTGCGAGTACAATAATCGGGATATTTTGCGACATAATCAGCAATGGATAGAGTGCTTCACGGATTTTAGGCATTAGATGAAGCATAATCGCAATGAGTAAACCTACACTTACACCAATGGCAAATCCGCTCACAGTTAAAAATACAGTTGATAAGATATGATGCTGATAATTACTCCAGCCATTAATCGCCTCTTGTATAATAACAGTAGGTGCAGGAAGAACCCAGGTCGGAATAGCTAATATCCGACTGGATAATTCCCATATAATTAAAATACCGACGATCAAACTGACTGGTAAAAAAGACTTTCTAAACATAGAGCATGCTCCTATTGGTTTACTGGACACTTTTTAATGTTTACTGGACACTTTTCGTGATTTATTGGACACTTTTGACCTTTTTCTGGACACTTTTTTTAATTTGCTGGACACTTTCCGGAATTTACTGGACACTTTTCCAATTAACGATACTTCTTCGTCAATTCACTCATGGAAGCTTGATGATCTTTTTGTGAATAGATCTTCACTTGCGAAATCACACTTGGGCAGTCTAACTCATGCATACGTTGATTCATTTTTTCGATAACAGTTAATAACTTTGCCAGTTCGCCCTCCATTGTTGTTTCTAATGGATGAACTTGATAGTAGACACCTGCTTGTTCGATAATCTTGATTGCTTCATCAACAAAAGGAATTGAATCTTCCCCATTAGGTGTCTTCGGAATGATTTGTACACTAACTAATGCTTCAGCCATTCATACCCCTCCATTATTCTGGTAAAAATTCGTTTGTATATGCTGCATCAACGTCTAGTTCGCGTTCTAATAGGTCATTTTCAAACATGAATTCTGCGTAATTGCTCCAGACTTCTTCTGATTGTTCGCCCCATCTATCCGCATCATCTTGGTATCTTGGTGATATCCATTCCTGACTGGCATGAACTAATTCTTCGTCTAAATCTGGTTGCGCTTCTATTAAAATGTCAGCTGCTTCTTCTGGATTGTCTATCGCATCCTGATAACCGCGATTAACTGCTGCCACGAATTTTTTGATTGTTTCTGGATTTTCTTCGATCATCTCTTCATTTGTGGTAATAACAGGTGTATAGTAGTCTAGTTTTTCTGAATAGTCTGTAAGATAAATCATATCAATTTCCTTACCTCGAAGTTCTGCTTCGATTCCAGTCCAGCCATAGTAAATCCAAGCAAAATCTACATCACGTTCAACTGCTGTGAAAAAGTCAGTATTGCCCATATTGACGATCTCGACATCTTCAACAGATGCATCTTCCTGTTTCATTAACGCATCAATAACTGCCGATTCAACAGGAGCACCCCAACCACCATACGTTTTTCCGGCAAAATCTACAGGAGATGTGATTTCTTTTTCCACTGGTGCGGCAAATCCGGAAGTATTGTGTTGGATTACTGCTGCAATCGATACGAGCGGAATATCTTGTGTGCGGGCTTCTGTTACTTGTTCTTGATAACTAATACCAAATTCTGCTTGACCTGAAGCTACAGTCTGATCTGCTCCTGCTTCTCCTGGCATAACGATCTCTACATCTAATCCTTCATCTGCGAAATATTCTTTTGATTGCGCAACATACAGTCCGGTATGATTAGTGTTAGGTGTCCAATCTAATACTAAGGTAACTTCTTCTAATTCTTCTGGTGTGCTTTCTTCATTCCCGCAACCTGCGAGTATAAACATACCTATTATGGCAAATAAAAATTTTTTCATGATGAATCCCCCTATTTTTTATCTTTTTAGCGGAACATATAAGAAAGCGCCCTAGACTTATAGCCTAGGGCGCATACAGATATCTCATCTCATATGTTCCCTACGCTGGTGCTAACCAGATCAGGTTCTAAGGGTCAGCATCTTACGGATACAGTCTCAACCGGCAACACCGGTCCCCCTACATTTCATATAATATTGCTAACTTCTACTTTGACATAATTCGTGTTTTTCTTCAAGTTTTGACCATTTAAAAAACGAACCTCTAATAAAAGAGATTCGTTTTTTAATTATTATCCATGAATTTTACTAGCTACTTCAACAACACGTTTTGCCTGATGTTTAACCGCATCTTGAACATTTTCTACCATAGAGCCGTCTTCCTGGCTTTGGGTAACACTTGTACCATATGGATTACCGCCAGCTGCAAATAGTGAATCATCGGAATATCCTGGAGGAACAATGATGGCACCCCAATGCATCATAGATGTATAAAGACTTAAAACAGTAGCTTCCTGTCCACCATGGGGATTAGAAGCTGAAGTCATCGCACTTACTACTTTGTTAACAGTCTTACCTGATGCCCATAGCCCACCTTGCGTGTCGATAAATTGCTTCATTTGAGAAGCAACATTTCCAAAACGAGTTGGCGTACTGAAGATGATAGCATCTGCCCATTCTAAGTCTTCCGTTGTTGCAACAGGAACATCTTTGGTTTCTTCCACGTGTTTTTGCCAGCCAGGATTTTGAGCAATCGCTTCTTTTGGTGCTGTTTCAGCAACTCTTACTACTCTTACTTCCGCTCCTGCTTCTTTTACTGCGTCTGCTGCCCAGTTTGCTAATTGATAGTTTATACCTGTAGAACTATAATAAACTACTGCTACTTTTACCATATTGATAAAACTCCTTTTCTTGTTAGATATTATTGGTTTGCCCCGTTTAATAAAATCTATGCATTTATCTCGGAATCGAGATATTAACAATTTACCATATGATTATCTCAGTTTCAAGATAAATGATTGAGAAAAACATGGTGTTATGCTCCATGTTTAATCAAACGTTAAGCCTGCCTCAACCAACGTATTATAACGGATCACATTTCCTACTTCCTGATAATCAAAATGAATGATTGCTTGTTTGCCATATAAAATAATTTCCCCTTCTGGAGCCATCATGGTCATCGCCATTACAGATTGTGGTGTACCCTCACGTATTTTTGTAATAATCTCCTCTTTTTCGGATTCTTCAGTTGTATCCAATACAACCTCATCACCTACGATCACCTTAACACGGTGATAGATGTCTTCAGGAACTATCATATCTTTAAAGGGGAGATTTGCTATCGCTAATACTCCAGTGTCGTTATCACAACCTGTCAATTCAAACATAATGTTTTGATCATCTGTTAAGTAATACTCTAATTGTTGACAGGATACTTCACTTATTGTTTCTACTTCAACAAAGTTATCTTGCGTCGCATCTTCTTTTACGGTATACTCTCCATTCTGAAAAATATAAGTATCAAACACAGAGCTACCTTCAACTGTAATGTTTACCCCTCGCATGGTGGCTTCCTCATTGTTTTCTGTTTTTTGAATAAATTGTTCCAAAGCGACTAAGTTTATCGTTTCATCAGGTGCAATGACCATATCATGTTCTTCATCAACGATCCGCTTTATGGCAATTGCACTACTTTGTCCTGGATAGGATTCTGCAACTGCACCATGGGTGACTTGAACTTTTTCGCCTCTCATAAGTGAATCAGCCATGCTATCTTCTATATTGTCGAGGCTGAAACTAATTGCATTCCCTGCTTCTTCATGCTGTTCTGGATGGAACTCAGAAATGGATGGATCTAATCGATTCTCGACAACTAATACACTATTGTCCCCTATGTTAGCGACATAACCTTCCATCACATTTTGCACATCATTATTTTCATCATCTTGCGATTTATTCCCGTTATCCAAATTTGTACCACAAGCAGTTACGAATAATATCGTGATAATACCGAGTACATATTTCAACACAATCGCCTCCCTTTTTCTATTAGTCGTTGCCCTTTGAAAAAGGTTACACTAAAAAAAAGAATGGACATTCAAACATCCATTCTTCATCTTCATTTATTCTCCTGTTTCGGCAAACTTTTTAATCCGTTTCCCAATCTCATCACGTACTCGACGGAAAACTTGCCACTTCTCTTCGTCTGTTCCTTCTGCTTTTGCCGGGTCATCAAATCCCCAGTGTTCATTACGGATACCAAACGGGATAACAGGACATTTATCTCGTGCATCACCACATAATGTCACAACCATATTTGAATTTCTTAGTATTTCCAAGTCAATTTTGTCAGAGGTTTGCTCAGAAATATCAATACCGACTTCATTCATCGCTTTGACTGCATTTGGGTTTAATCCATGTGCCTCAATTCCTGCACTGTAAACATTCCAGTCATCACCTAAAAAATTTTTTCCCCAACCTTCTGCCATTTGACTGCGACAAGAATTACCTGTACATAAAAAGTAAATGGTTTTTTTCGCCACTTTACATTCCTCCTAATAGTTAAAATAATAATAGTGTCAGATATAGACCCACTAGTGTAATAAATAAAATCGGGATCGTGAGAATAATCCCAGTCTTAAAATAAGTACCCCAGGAGATTTTTACACCTTTTTGGGATAGAACATGTAGCCATAAAAGCGTTGCTAATGAACCAATCGGAGTGATCTTTGGACCTAAGTCAGAACCAATCACATTCGCGTAGATCAATGCTTCACGTACTACACCAGATGTATTTGTTTCGGCAATCGCCAATGCATCAATCAGTACCGTAGGCATATTATTCATCACGGAAGATAATATTGCCGCTATAAAGCCCATAGCGACAGTAGCACTGAATAATCCTTGATCTGCACTCCATTGAATGAGATCTGCCAATACGTCGGTAAGCCCGGCATTACGAAGACCATAAACAACGACATACATACCAATAGAGAAGAAAACAATTTCCCATGGTGCTCCTTTAACTACTTCTGTCGTATTAACCGCTGCACTATTTCGTGCCATGATTAAGAAAAAGATAGCAACGATTCCAGCTATAATGGACACTGGAACAGCAATAAATTCACTAACAAAATAACCAACTAATAGTATCGCAAGAACATACCATGACAGATGAAACATTTTTATGTCTTTTAATGCGTCAGATGGCTGTTTTAAATGATCGAGCTGATATGTTTTCGGAATATTTTTCTTAAAGTATAAATATAATACCACTATTGTTGCTAAGATGGAGAATAAATTTGGAATGATCATTCTTGAAGCATATTCAACAAAACCAATTTCAAAGAAATCTGCTGAAACAATATTGACCAAGTTACTCACAACTAATGGCAATGAAGTCGTATCAGCAATAAATCCACTCGCCATGATAAAAGGAAAAACCATTTTTTCACTAAATTGCAGATTGCGTACCATCGCAAGTACTATCGGTGTTAATATCAAAGCAGCACCATCGTTAGCGAAAAAAGCAGCCACTAGTGCACCTAGCAAACTTATATAGACAAACATTTTAATACCGTGACCCTTTGCAAGGCGTGCCATATGTAAGGCAGCCCATTCAAAAAAGCCGATTTCATCCAGTATTAACGAAATAATGATAATTGCTACAAATGCAAGTGTTGCATTCCAGACGATTCCAGTTACTTCTAAGACATCCTGAAATCCGACGACTCCTACGAGCAACGCTAATACAGCCCCACCGATCGCTGACCAACCAATTGATAAATTTTTAGGTTGCCAGATCACTAGTACTAACGTTGCCAAAAAGATGATAATAGCTAAGATAACATCTAACAAAATATCCGTCCCCCTACTAACAACATGTAATTCTTGTTCCGTTTTTCTCTAATTCTATTAACTTGTCTTCCTGACTAGGTAGTTGTTCCAAAATAGACTTCATTAGCCCGAACCATTCACTTTCGTGATTTAAGGAATAAAATACCCATTGTCCTTTTCGTTCTTCTTTGATTAAGCCTACATCTCGTAATTTCCGCAAATGCTGACTGATTGATGGCTGGCTCATTTGAAAAATTTCAACGAACTCACAAACACAACAAGTCTGATTTTCGATTAATTTCATCATGGTAAGTCTTGTTTTATCCCCTAACACCTTAAAAATTGGTGCAACTTTTTCAATTTGAAATTCCGTTTTGGCAGTCATTTTCATCCCCCTTTTTCATTCGAATATAACTATATAACAATATGCTTATATGATCAACGCATAAAACCTATCTTTACAAAAAATTAATAAAGGAAGAGGCTATTTTGCCTCTTCCTCTAATCCTCTAATAAAAACAAGATACAATAGATAAAGGATCGAAACTAGTACAATGGAAAGGTACACTGCTCCAACTATTTGTTGTTCGTTAATCAAATAATTATTACAAATTTGCACAGGTGTTCCGAGATAAAGCCATGCCAATAAACCGAACATCGATACCAAATTGATATAAAGAAAGCTCTTGAATATTCCCCCTATTTTTCGCCAGCTATTTCTCCATAAAAACCCGAGAAGCGGGAGTGATACAAACTTCCAAACTTCTATTTCTATTTCTGTTAAAGCATCATCCAATGAACGGGGAAGCATCCAGAAAATCAACACCCCCACTGCAAGTAACATGCCAGCTACACCATTCTCGTTCCACTTTTTCAGAAAACGCCAATCACGATTGCCATGTAATAAAACACCAACTAATATGAGTAAAGGTAATTGCAGAAACATATGCAGAACCATTATTGATTCAAGACTTTCTCTAGTACCAGGGGCTAGTAAGAGGATAAAAAATAAGATGGCCAGTTTCATCATATCTCCCTCTCTAACCTTTCCACGATATATTCTGAAGCAGCCTTAATATCAGTATAATCTAGTACATTCTCTAAATATCCATGCTTATTAACAAAGTAAAAAGCTGAATTGTGGGAAAAGCCATCGTACTCATCTGGGATAACGATCACCCCAAAAGCGTCTAATAAAGATTTTAGCTCCAGCTTTTCTGGAACCCTTGCCATTCGCCACGTTTCTCCATCACTTTGAAAATATTGCCGATAGTTTTCTAATGTTTCTGGATCATCTCGCTCAGGATCAAAACTTATCGTTAGAAAGATAATCTCTTCCCCTGTATAAGATGTGGGAATGCTTTGATATACCTCAGCAAAGTTTCTTTCTAACTCTGGACAAACTGTGGTACAAGCTGTATAAACAAAGGTGATCAACACATTTTTCCCACGAAATGATTCCATTGTATACTTTCGTTCTTTGCTATCTTCTAATATTACCTCTGGGAACTTTGGTTTCGCCTCTATCAAATTGTTCTTTCTAGCTGTTTCTGCGGTAAAGGCAGTGAATCCATCTGTTCCAATAAACCACATCCAAATAACTAATATAATCGATAAAGTAATAGCTATTCTGTTACACCATTTTTTCGTCATATAGATCGTTCCTTTTAACGTTTCGTTGCAAAACATAGCGAACAAAATGAACGATAAATAATGTGGTAGCAATTACTAGAAATACGCCGGCAATTCCTCCAAATATGGCTGGTCCCATCCATTCTGGAATATGTGTTGCCCAACGTCTAGGGGTACTTAATGCACCTGATACTAAAAATTGAATACTGATAGCAGCCATCGTTACGATATAACTAAAAAAGGCAATCCAGTCTAACTTGGTTACTTTTAGACCACCATCTACTTTTGCTAGATAATACATAAAGGCAAAAATCATCACTACTGCCCCAAGTCCCATATACATATGGAAATGCCCCGGTACCCATTTGGTATTATGCATAACATGGTTCACAACAATCGTTGCATCTATGATTGCCGGAACGACTCCAACTGTCCAACCAAACATGGATAAAAAAGCTAACCCAGATGCAATATCCCATTTAATTCCTGATTTATATACAATCATCAGTGCACCATATGCGGTGACAATTAATACTGGTAATCCATTTGCATAGGAGAACACCTGTCCGATTATTAACATCCATTTTGGCATTACGGAATCCATTAACATATGATGTGTATAAATCATTAAGGTGAAGACGGTTGACATAGACCATGCAATTAGAAAGACTTTATTCGCTTTCCAAGGCCTGTTTGTATATTTTGCTAACAATTCATAGACGACAATAACACTCATATAAATAATCGAATTAGCAAAAACATGACCAAATGCAAACGTTAAATTTTTCGCTAATAGTGGATCAAAGGTAAATGATGGATTAACTGTATGAATAATATTCATCATAATTACTGTTGCACCGGCAATCAACGCTGTTACATTAACAATCGTAACCATTGTACTAGCAATAATCGCAGGTTCCGGTGCATCTTTTTCAGCTTTCTTCCCAGCAATCACATCCCAACCTAAACCTTTAGCAAGACTGCCTTTTTTCTTAATAATTGCCCGGCCTGTATCAATGAATAAAAGCAAAAAGCCGATTCCAATAATCAACATACCAAATAGATATAGTAATGCACCAACTGTTCCCCACGCTTTAGCAGATAAGGTTGGTAGAGGATACAAAAACGTCCAGGCACTTGCATAATCAAAGGAGAAAACACCTATGATCACAAGCACAAGTCCGATTACAAATAATACTAGGTTTGCCTTAAAAATGTTCTTTGATAATGTTACATGCTGACTTAAAAAATACCACATCACAGCTGATGCAGCTAATGCTGCCGCACCAATCATGCCTGTGCCATGAATGGTCATGTATTGATAAAATGCCGGCGGACTAAGTGATAGAACACCACCTTGGGCTAGCAACATTAAAATACCAAATACCATCATTAATAAAATCACTGCTCCACCAATGATTAAGTAATTTTTGATCAATCGATTATGAACCATCTAAAACACTCCTTCACTAATTCGTTACCGTAATTTGATAGGTCATCACATGATGAGCAAGGCCGCAATATTCCAGACATAACACTTCATACGTACCTGGTTCCGTAAACGTTAGATAGACAACATTGGTGTACTCTGGCATTGCTTGTGTTTGCGCAATCATGTTCATTTCCTCATCGTATATTCCAAATCCATGATTAACGTCTTGACTTGTCACATGAAATTCTATTGCCTCTCCAACTTTAAACTCTGATTGACTTAACTCCCAATCAAATTGCAACGCTTCCACATCAACAATTGTTGGGTCCTCACCTTTTCCGTAAACTGGTTGGTCATAAGGAAGATCTCGTAGTGTGTAAATCGTAATGATAAGCATAAATACCACTAGAGTGACACCATAAAATGTCCTTGCTTTGTACCATTTCTTTTTAATCGGTTCATACTCTCTTTTTTCAGTCGATTTCATAGCTACAAACAAAAAAATAAAGGTAATCAATAACATAAAAACAAGACTTGTTATCCACGCAACTGTTTGAACCATCCTACTACCTCCTAAAATCAATATCTATGTCACAATGTATGACAATTTATTTATGTTACGTGTGATACAAATCACGTTGAAGAGTTTTTTATTGACAAAAAACAAAACTTTTAATATATTTAAATATTAAACTTTTATTTATGTAAAATAAAAAAAGCTTGGTATTATGAAGCTTTTTTGTTTTTATGGTAAATTTGAAATGTAGACTAGTTTACTGATAACAGATATAAGGCAAAATTAGTTGATGCCTTGCCCGTGGAATGTGAAATAATTAGGCGGAGCGTTGCAAATACACATCAAACATTTCAAAATAACTACTTCGTTTAACGCAGTCACTGCACTGATTTTATACTTCCCATATAAAAAAACACGGAGTAAATAAAATCACTCCGTGTTTTTCTTTAGTTATCTAATGCTTCTGTTAATACGTTTAAGTTTCGTTCCATTAAACTAAAATATGTTTCATCATTTTCAATATCCTCATCAGTCAAAATGGATAAGTTATGCAATTGTAATGATTCGACATTTGTTTCTGCTTGAATCACTTCTGCTACTTTTGGTTCTACATTTTGTTCGAACAATAGATATTCGATATTGTTATTTTCCACACGATCTAAAATTCTTTCCAACTGTTTCTGAGAAGGTTCCTCAGATGAGGATAGTCCTGTAATTGCAATTTGTTCAATACCATAGCTCTGTTCCCAATAGCCATATGCTGCATGTGTGACAAGGATTTCGTTATTTGGTGCAGATTCCAATTGTTGATGAAATTCTTCATCTAAAGCTATTAATTTTTCTTCTAGATCGCTAAAATTAGCTTCAAAAGTTTCTTCTTGCTCTGGATACAATTCGATTAATCCATCTTTGATATTACGTGCTAACTCTAAGGAACGAATAGGATCTAGCCAAAGGTGTGGGTCCTCATCACCATGGTCATGATCATGCCCTTCTTCTTCGTGGCTATGCTCTTCTTCCTCATGTGCATGTTCTTCTTCGTGACTATGCTCTTCTTCCTCATGTGCATGTTCTTCTTCGTGACTATGTTCCTCACCTTCGTGATTGTGCACATGATCTACTAGTGATACTCCTTCCGCTGCTTCTACCATTAACACATCTTCACCTATAAGTGCTTCTTCTATTTGCCCAGCATAGGTTTCTAAATTAGCTCCATTATATAAAAACATATCAGCTTCTGCGATATCTACCATCATTCTAGAAGTAGGTTCAAAGTTATGCGGATCAGATCCAGGCGGTAATATCGTTTCCACCTCTACAAACTCCCCACCAATTTCTTCTGTAAAATAAGCTAATGGATACAATGTTGAATAGATTTGAAGTGTATCATTTTCTGACTCTTGTTGATTTGCTTGGGAATCTTCCTCAGCATTACAACCTATTAATAGAAATAATATAGATAAAATGGCTAAACTTGTCTTTTTCATTTAAAATTGCCCCCCTTAATATTATGTATAAAATTTATAGTGCAACAATAAAGCATACAAAAACAAACCGTAATCAATACGATTTAATAGTATTATAGATGATTAGCTTCAAAATGTAAATAATAATTGTTACGATTTGTTTAGTTTTTTCACCAAATTGTTTTAGCTACAAAAAAATTTTTTGTAAATATGATCACAGACAATCGCTAAATGTCATACATTGTTCATTGATTATTGTTGCTAGAAGTCGTATAGTTACATTAGAAAATTGCATATACGGAGGATCATAATGAAAAAAAGCTATATACTAATCACTTTATTAGCCTTGTTGTTAGCAGCTTGTAGCAGTCAAGCAGAGGACGATGAACAACACGAAGATGAGGAAGTAAAAGGTATTCAAGTTGATTTTGCACTTCCCGAAGAAGGGGAAGTTGGTGAATCAGTATTGTTACAAACTACCGTAACCTATGGTGAAGATGAACTGGTGACAGACGCAGAAGAAATGACTTTTGAGTATTGGAATGTAGAAGATGAGGACAATACAGTCCATGTGGATGCTACTAATCATGAAGATGGCACTTATTCAACAGAGGTAACATTTGAGGAACCTGGTACTTACGAGATTTATGCCCATACGACAGCAAGAGGTCTTCATTCTATGCCAAAAAAATCCATTATCATCAATGGTGAGGAGATGGAACATCATGATCATGAGTCACATGAGGATACAGAAGAACATGAACATGAGCATCAGCACGGGTTTGACATAAAGCTGAATCCTCTAGAAGGTATAACGGTTAATCAAGAAGAAGATATCACCGTAGAGCTTACAATGGATGAAGAACCATATGAAAATGCACGAGTACGCTATGAGATTATTCTGGAAAATAACGAGAAACACGACTGGGTTGAGACGGAGGAAGTTGATTCTGGTAAATATGTGGCTTCTTATTCTTTTAAAGAAGCTGGACAGGCTGAGATGATTGTCCATGTAACAGATGATACCGGTCTACACGAACATGAAGAGTATGATTTTGAGATAGAAGAATAATTGCCAATGAAAAAGGTATACGTTGTTTCAGTATCTAGTTGAAACAATGTATACCTCTATTTGTTGCTATCTTGACAATAATTAGCGCAACTTATTTGATAAAGCGGATTACTAACGGAATTCGATATTCCTCTCCATTGAATGCTTTAAATAGGGCTATAAGAGTAAATATAAAGAATAGAATACCTACAATCGGCAGTAGTACAAAACCAATCAACACTACTACAAGTATTCCACTTACTATGCTATAAATCGTAAAGGAAATAAAGAAATTGAAGTATTCTTTTCCATGAAAGTCAATAAATGCTGACTCATCACGTTTGATCATCCAAATAATTAATGGACCGATAATAGCCGTAAAGAAACTTAGTAAATAAATTAACATTCCAAACAATCTTTCATCACTATTCGTCATTATCTACACCTCCTCCTTCGATATTGTACCATATCTTGTCATTTTCTGTTGATAATTAGATAATTTTTTTTGTAACGTATATAATAAGAAAAAATGATATATAAAAGGGGTATATTATGGAACAATATGATCTTATCGGAATAGGGATTGGCCCCTATAATCTGGGACTCGCAACATTAACAGCTGAAAAAACAAATCTGAAGACAATCTTTTTTGATCAAAACGGGCAATTTGCTTGGCATCCTGGTATGCTCATTGAAGGTACTGATTTACAGGTTTCCTTTTTGGCAGACCTTGTAACATTCGCGAACCCTACTAGTAAGTATACGTTCTTAAATTATTTGCATGAACAAAATCGCCTATATAAATTTTTCTTTTTTCATAAATTTGAAATGCCTCGCGCTGAATATGCTGCCTATTTAAAGTGGGTAGTTAAGCAAATGCCAAATTGCCACTTTAAATCTCAAGTAAAAGATGTCATCGACCATGGTGATCATTACGAAGTAGTTGTCAACCATTGGGGTGAACAAAAAGAACGTTCCTACTTTACAAAGCATGTCACACTAGGTACTGGTGGCACACCAATGATTCCATTCGAATTAGATGATATTGGCTCTGAACATGTCCACCATTCCAGTCAATATTTATATCATAAAAAACGAACCGTTCAAGCGAAGCATATTACCGTTGTTGGATCAGGACAAAGTGCTGCAGAAATTTTCTTCGACTTGTTAAAACTACAGGAGCATTTCGATTATCATCTATTCTGGTACACGAGATCTCCTGGATTCTTACAGCTTGATAACAGTAAACTAGGACAAGAAGTTTTTACGCCGGATTATGTTGAATACTTTCATGAATTACCATACCAAGAAAGAAAGGATTCACTAGATCTCCTTGGTCAGTTACGAAAAGGGATTGACCAGGAAACATTACATAAAATTCATGAGCTGCTCTACCATCGTTCTATTGATAATAAAAAGCTGCCTGTAACGATTCAACCATTAACAGAGATACAGAAAGTTGTAAAAAATGGATCGCTCTTAAAAGTCGAGGCTAAACAATGGCAGAAAGGCGAGGATGTCACTTTTGAAACAGAGAAAGTGATACTGGCTACTGGGTATAGGCCAAACATTCCGGACTGGTTTTACCAACGTTTTGAAAACAACATTGAATGGGAAGATGACAAACGCTTTAAAGTAGATAATAATTTTAAGCTTGTCTTTAAACACGGGCAAAGAGAGCATCACTTTTACACCTTAACGAATTTGGAACAATCACATGGAACAGGAGCGACTAATTTAGGATTGGCAGTAGATCGCAATATCCAAATTATTAATGAAATTGCCGGAGAAACCGTTTATGAACAACAAAGAGATACGATTTTTACCCAGTTTGATTCGGATGATAGTAAATAATATGACAATGAATTTTGAAACGCTTGGAAATTAGTCCAAGCGTTTATTTTTACCTGCATTATTTAATTAGAGCTGTATCGATTTTATATTCAATAATCCCTTATCAACTGATGTCTCTATATAACCAACCATCTGATTAAACGTAAATACATTTAGTTCAGCATTTATAACTTCCCTATCATATTCCATATCGCCTAATAGATAGGGAATAAAATCTTCGACATCCTTGGATTTAACCTCTTGCAAATCAATGATAGCATCATTAAATTTGAGCATATTTCTCACTTCATTTGTAAGACCATAGTATTCTAACAATTTGCCATTTAGTAATCTGAAATCGTGATGATATAGATTCAACATATCTTTATTAGCTTCGATTCTGTTTTTCAACCAAGGCAGGTAGAAGCCTTTCAACCACAAATTATCTGCAATTAAATGTGTAAAATAACCTAATATATAATGGCTTTTTACTTTCGATCTATATTTATGTAAAAATCCTTGATAATCAATGTTTCTTGAATAATCTTCAACTTTACCGGTATAGAAATGTGATATGTCTTTAGGTGAAACAGCATCTGGAGCAATTCCTCCAAGTAAAAAAGGGGTTCTTTCTTCTATCGACAGACATTCTGCAATACTATTAGCAATAATCAAGTGCATGATTCTTGAGCCCATTGTTTTTCCCTCCTCTTCCATCATCTCTCACTAACGATCTTTGTTAACTCTACAAGACTATGTATTACTTTTACACTTGAAGTAGTTTTGTGACTTATTCTGTTTAGCCATACCCCAATCATTCCTGCTTGTTTACTACCTATTGCATCTGTTTCAAATCTATCTCCTACATAATAACTTTTATGAACCTGAGCATTTGCTAGTAGACATGCTTTTTTAAAAATAATTGAATTAGGCTTAGCAACGCCTATTTCACTTGAGGTAATGATATGTTCAAAATAATGCTTAATCGCTAAATTCTCTAATTTTTCAATTTGTTGCTGATAATCACCATTGCTAATAATCCCAAGTCGAATCCCTTTTTGTTTTAACGATTTTAAGCAAGGGATTACATCTTCAAAAGCAGACCAATTTCTTTTATACAACACCACATAATAGTTGAATATATTATCTGCTTGTTGGTCATTTAAATGATGACCGAACAAGTCTTTTATACGCATTCTTCTCTGTTCCTGAAATGTTACTTCACCTGATAAAAATTTCTCGAAATACTTTTTGGATAATGCAAACCACAAATCAACAAAATCCTTTTCACTACTCGCTAGCTCATCGCTATTTTTTTTATAGAAATCGATCGCTGCCAATCTTTCCGCTTTGTCGTGGTCAAGTAGTGTTGCATCAATATCGAAGAATATCATTTAAACTTTCCTCCACGGTTAAATATAAATATGTTCAGAATGGGGTACTCTTATTTCATAGACAAGTATATTTATTGTTCTCTAATCTATTTGTAATAGCCTTGCTCCCTAAGCACACAAATCTTCAAATTATTTAATTGCTTTCCAAATTGTCCATCTATCCTTTTCGGTTATGATTTCGTTATTTGGCAAGGATTGATCTAAATTATTTATTAACACATTTAGTTCATCATCATCTAATTCGTGTAAAATACTTCTACCAGTTCTTTGACGTAAATCGTTTAGTAACGGTTCTTTGTTATCATATACTTTTCTTGTTTCCCACAACTTAACTTCTTCAATTTCCCTAAAGCCATTATCCTTTAAGGTTTCCATTACAAATTGGCTATTGTATCGACGATTATTCTCTTGCTCAATCAATTTTGGAAAAAGTTCAAAAAAATAACCTCTGATGTTGTTGTCTGTACCTTCTAACAAACAATCTTCAGGAGTACGATCTTGAATAAGGAAATATCCATTTTCCTTCAAAACTCTGAATGCTTCTTGAAAGCAAGAGTGTAATTCTTTAATATGATGTATTAATGCTCTTTCTAACAATAAATGATAATTATTACTATCTAATCCCGTTTCCAAGGCATTTCCATGTTTAAATAATATGTTTTTATATTCTTTACAGTTTTCCATTGCGCCTTCAAGAATAGTTTCGGAAAAATCGACACCAGTAACGTCTTCAACACCCATGTCAGAAAGTGCCTTTGAATAAATTCCCCCACCACATCCAATATCTAAAGCCTTCGATATATTCTTGATAGGTACGAGGTCTTTTATTACTTCATTCCATGAGTTATCAGCAATTCGATTTGTGTAAGACATACCACTTTTTTTACTATGGAAATCAATTCCCATTCTACATCCCTCATCTCTGTTCTACTAAAGGCATTTAAATATTGTTACAGTAAAGCACCAGTAAACTATATTTTCTTTGCCAAACAAAACATTTCCGCAAAATCATTGACAATTGTTTTGTTAGGATTAGTTTTTATATCAGCTCTCATACATTCTAATCCTTTCTCATAATCTTCATCATTGATTAAAGAAAGGACGGAAATATCTCTATTTTCAGCGTGTTCTATATATTCTACCACCTTTATATTTTCCATTCGGTACACGATTTTAAGATCAACTTCAAAACCTTTTGATGTAAGCTTGTTAAAAATAACATCTTTATTCCAAAATCTCTTTAGATCTTCATCATAAGCTGACGGAAAATAATGATAAACCCACCATTTAGGCATATCATGCATTGCTATATTATGTAATTTATATATGCCACCTTTTTTAAGTACACGATGTATCTCGTTTAATGCCTTATCCTTATTCATATAATGATGAAATGCATAGTTATTGGAAATAAAATCGAATGTTTCTGAGTCATAAGGCATATCCACAACATCTGCTTGAATCAACTTTACATTCCTCACTTTTTCCTTAGCCTTACTCAACATTTGATCTGATAAATCTAATCCGCTCCATTTTATATCTGACCCGTTAAAATGATTAGTTTGTTTTGCAAGGTAAAGACCGGTTCCACAGGATAAATCCAGTAAATCGTATTCTTTTTTCCTATTGTTTTCGATGTATTCTTTTAAGTCATAATCAAAGCTTATTTCATCAACTCTATATTGATTATTGTCGTACTTTTCGGCGATTTTTGAGTAATTAGTTGTTCTCATTACCTACCCACCTCCATCTTCCTGTTAGAGCATCATTAATTTTCAAGATAATCCAAGACCATATCAACTCTTTCTGACACTGTATAATCTCCTTCAATCCTTAAAATTGGACAAGTTAAATCCTCCATCCAATGTTCATGTAAGGTTTTACTTCTCACTTCCATACCACCATTATCATATAGGGAAGCCCATTTTAAAAACGTGTTCGATTGCTCGTATTTGCTACCCCCTGCTAATATTTCCTTTCCATACCTTTGAAATTCTCTTTGTCGCAACCTTTCCAGTCTAATATCTGAAGGAATCCATAAAAATATAACCAGATCAAAACAATCTTTAAAGGTATCCCCCCAACCACAAACTGCTCCGGATAAAATCCAGTTTCCATTTTGCGATAAATCCTTTGTAAGCATTTTTCTTCTTTCTGAAACTTGTCTTTGTTCTGTAAATTTGGTTATCCAAAAATAATCATCTGTATCAAGATGTTTATGGGGTAAAGCGTCTGACAATGAAGCACCAAGTGTTGAAGTTCCAGAACCAGCTGCTCCCATTATATGAATTTTCCTGTACAATTTCTCTCCTCCTGTATGACGACCTTCAAATATTATTATCATCTAATTCTAAATAAAGACAGATAACTAATTAACCGTTTACAATTATGATTTCATTTTCGATTTCTTTCATTATGTCGTATGCACCTTCCGACTTGTTCGAGCAGACTACAACCTTATAGGCGCTTTCTGGATAATAGGCAGAATGAAAACTAACGCCTGGATCATACCCCATCACGTGATACTTATTAATATTGGCATGCTTTTTTTCAATCCAGACACCGTATCCATAGTAACTATTCTGCTCATCTGTTTTCACATAAGGTGTAAACAGTTTTTTCGTGTATTCCACAGATAAAAGTTGATTACGTATCAGTGCATCCCATAACTTAATCATATCTTTCACCGTAGTGTATGCTCCTCCGTCAGATCCACCTTTTACTGGAAGCGAATAAATATTTGTCTTCCAACTACCATCTGAAAAGTCCATATACCCTAGCGCTGTGTTTTGTGGTAAAGCATCAAACTCAAAGTATCCTGATTGATCCATACCTGCTTTGTTAAAAATATGTTCTTGAATATAATCTGAAAAGCTAAGGTTGCTTGCCTGTTCAACAATTAAACCAAGTAATATATATCCTGCATTATTGTAGTGAAATCTCTCCCCAACTTGTAGTTTCATAGCATTTTGTTGAAATAACGGCAAAAAATCCTCTAACCTTCTGATCGTGTACATCGGGTATTTAATCCATAATACTTCAAAATCATCCATTACCTCTTCATCAAAATAGTCAGGTATTCCAGAAGTATGTGTTAGTAGATGATGAATGGAAATGGATTGATCGAAATGAGGAAGCGAGATGTCCAGACAGTCTTGTAACTTGGTCTCAAACGATAGCTTACCTCTTTCAACTAATTGACAAATTGCTATCGACGTAAACAGCTTACAGCCTGAAGCAATACCAAATCTAGTATCTACTTTATTCTCAAGATACTCTGAACGATTTGCAAAACCATAACTCTTCTCCACCACAATATTATTAGGATTTTGCACAATAACGGTTCCCGAAAAATCAATCTTTTCCATAGCAGCTTTAATACGTTTGACACCATTTGCTTCCAGCATAAATTTGTTCCCTTCTATTTAGTTTTCCGCAAAGAGTCGTGCTGGCTCTATAGCTTACCACTTTAATACTAACATAATATTCCAAAGAAAGATGATATTTTTATAATATTGATTAAGTGTTTGAAAATAGAATATTTCCCTACCTTTGTAGTAAATTGTTAAAAGTGCGAAGTGTAGCTTTAAAATCAAAAACAAAGAAAGAATCCATTTTAAATAAAGACTGATCAAAATGGATTCTTTCTTTGTCAAGTAATTTTCTATTTGAACCTATTCAATTACAATCACGCATTAATGTAGAAATTATTATTTTCTAAACAAATATTTGATTGAGATCTACTTTTAATCCAGTTATGATATTTACAGAAATTGTGTCATCTTTCGTAAAGACTCCTTGAAATTTATATTGATCACCTACTAAAAGATGTATTTCTACAGATTCGTTTACCGGATCAACAAGCCAGTACTCTTTTATCTCCGCTTTTTCATAAAGATGATATTTCTTCCAGCGATCTAACTTTACAGAGGACGGTGAAAGGATTTCGATAATCATATCTGGTGATCCATTACAACCTTTGTCATCAAGTTTTTCCTGATCACATACTATCGACAAATCCGGTTGAACAACATTATTTATATCATCATCGTGTTTATTATCTACTAACAGGCGTACATCAAATGGCGCGAAAAATACTTCACATTCTTTTTCTCGCAAGAAAACAGAAAAAGCTGTAGATAATTCTCTCAGAACCTCTTGATGCCTTCTAGAAGGAGCAGGAGACATATTGAAAATCTCCCCATCAATTAACTCGACCCTTTCACCATCATTCCAGTTTCGATAATCAGCATACGTATATTTCCCATTTTCGTTTGGAATGGCCATTTAAATCATACCTTTCAACTTATGCTTTTAGAATATAATACCATGAACCTCTCATCACTAAAGTGACGAG